>DATGCC010000570.1:0-2500 GCA_035312345.1 Rhodothermales bacterium | reverse complement strand
GTTCACCGCTGTGTACTTGGCACTCATCACGCCCAGCACGCCGTGCATCGGGTGGTGCGCGCCGCCCATCGCCCGTGCCTCTTCGACGGACGCCACCAGCGAGTGCGGCGTGGCCCAGACGAGGAAGCAGGCGGTAATTGAGATGAGCAGGTACTTGATGAACTTGCGGTACCGCTCGGCCCCCTGAATACGCTCCATGCTCACCCACAGGTAATAATTCGCTGCCAGGAACAGGTTACCGATGAGCACGGCCTGGATGATGAAGAGCCACGAGAACGTCCCGCCCATCAGCGTGATGCCAAGGCTCTGCGAGTAGGCGTAGATCTCCTTGCCCAGCCAGTAGCCCGCAAACGGCAGCGGCAGCAGCGCACTGATGGCGATGAAGTTGCCGATGTAGCCCATCCAGTCGTAATGCTCTTTTTCCGGCTGGGTCTTCGCGCCGAGGAATTTGTACGCGCCATACGCCGCCGCTATCGACCCGCCGAACGCCACGTTGGCAATGATGCGGTGGATGTTGATGGGCATCCAGATGAAGTTGTTGATGGCTCCGCTCAGGCTCACCAACTCACCCGCCTCGTTGATGCCATTGGGCGTGTTCATAAACGAGAGCCATGCATCCGCGATGAACATGATGGCCGTGCCGACAATGTTCAGGCAGATGCCCAGCGCGAGGTGAACCCTCGGCGAGAACTTGCCCCAACCGTAGTAATAACTGTACAGAAAAACCGCTTCCAGGAAAAAAAGAAGGACGTAGGGGAAGAACGTCCAGCTAAAGATCTTGATCAGGTAATCCGTCAGCTTCGGGTAGAGAATGATAAGACCAAAGGTGAGCAGCGCGCCGAGCGTGGCGGTGAAGGAGAAGGACACCGACAGCAGCTTGGTAAACTCGTAGGCCAGATGGTCGTACCGTTCGTCCTTCGTGAAGTATCCGATGAACTCAATAATGAGCGCAAACATGGGCACGGCGAGCACGAACGCCGCAAACATGAGATGCAGCTCGGCCACCACCCACATAAAAACCCGGCTGCTGATCCACGGCATGGCGCGGTAGTCGGGCGTGTCGCCGCCGGGCACGGCTTCTTGCAGGGAGGGGAGGGGCGCTCCTCGGGCGACCTCCCACAAAAGGAAAGCCATGAGGAGCGCCAACAGAGCAATAGATAGCGCTCGAAATGAGGTGGACCTACGAGATTGGAGCATAGGCCTTCGGGATGATGGAGACAGGCGGAACTAACCGTACTGACACATCTCTCCGCAATTAGGCTCTATATAACCGTATTCCGCAGGAATTGTCAAGCCGGTGCGGAAATTGGAAATTGGTAAAGGGAAAATGGTTGATCAAGAAAGGCAGCTTTTATCGATACTCAAGGGAGGGGTAACAGATTTGTGGCAGCGGTAGCAGGGCAACGGCTTGAATTTGTCGTAAAGGAAGCCGTATACAGTATGCTCATGGGAGAGGTCAACATCGCGTAGCGCATCCAAAGCTAGTTTCAGCACAGTGCTTTGCCACCACCCGCTGGACGATGCATCGAACGGCTGGAACGATTTCGGTCCACACAGAAAGGTGCCGCCATGCTTGATAAGGCAGTGAACTGGTTAGATACCTACCGGGAAGTCGCCTTCGACCTGTTGCGCATGTATCTCGGCCTCGGCCTGTTCGTCCGGGGCGTGCTCTTCCTCTACGATGCCTCGGCGTTCACGGCGTTGTTGCCAACTTCGTTCGGTACGGAAACGGCACAGGTCCTGCTCTGGGTGGTGGCATTCGTTCACATCATAGGCGGGCTGCTGATGGCGGTGGGTCTCTGGACTCGCCTCGCTGCGCTGGCGCAGGTGCCCATTCTGGCGGGAGCGGTCTTCGTGAGCCTCGGTGGTCTGTTCAGCGCCGACCAGTCGTTCGAGTTTTCCTCGCTCGTGCTGTTTCTGCTCGTCCTGGTCTTCGTCCACGGATCGGGGCGGTGGTCAGTCGATCATTATTGGCGTCGTCAGAAGAGCGCTTTTCGGAAGTGGCTCGACGGGCTTTACACGTATCAGGAGCGGGTTTTCGATCTGCTCCGCATCTATCTCGGCATCGGGCTGTTCGTGCGCGGCGTGCTCTTTCTGTCCGATTCGTCGGCCTTCATGGAGTTGATGGAACCGAGTGCAAGCCCGTGGCTGACTTCCGTCGTGCTCATCCATTACGTGGCTCTTGCCCACCTTTTCGGCGGCGCGATGATGGCGGTGGGATTGCTGACGCGGCTGGCGGCACTGGTGCAAATTCCGATCCTGGTAGGAGCCGTGGCGCTCGTCCACTTTCAGGGCGGGTTGTTGGCCCCGAGCCAATCGCTGGAGTTTTCGGTGCTGGTGCTGTTTCTGCTGATCGTTGTCTTCTTCTACGGGTCCGGCAAATGGTCCGCCGATTATTACCTATTCGTGCGCAAGACAGAAGAAGAAGACCAGGACGCTGTAGCCTCCCGCGCCCGCGAAATCCTCGACCGGGACGGCCATCCGCCCGAACGCTATGAGC
>DATGCC010000569.1:0-2057 GCA_035312345.1 Rhodothermales bacterium | reverse complement strand
GCGCGCTCCGTGCCTGCGTAGTGGGTTTCGACGGCCAGGAAGCAGTTGGACCACCATTGCGTAAGCGAGGTCGCGTCTTTGAAAATCATAGCCAATTCCTTGGCTGTAGCGCGGAGCTTCCAGGTTTCTACGAAGTGATAGTCGTTACTTGCCATGATCTCCTTTGGGGTGGGCGTGAACAAATAGAAGCTTGTTTGCTTCCTTCTCACCCTTCATGGCGAAGGACCGGCGTGGAACTGTTCACGGCGGCGAACATTTTTTTCGAGGAGGCCATCTTCTCTCTGATGGTGACGTGAAGCGGGTCCCTTCCCCTCAGCCTTTCTACCTGGCTAGGCCTACCGCCGACCGTGCTCGCCGCGCTTTCGACCTCGCCGAAGCCGCCCTCGACCATCCTCCTGACGAACGCGAGGTTTTTCTCCGACAGGTCTGCGGCGACGATGAGGCGTTCTACGAGATGGCCCACGCGCTCCTGGCCACCGAGGACGATCTCGACACCCACGCGGTGCTACCCGGTCTTTTCGAGCCGCCAGTGGCTACCGACCTGCTAGGGCAATCCATTGGACCCTACACCCTCACTCACGAAATAGGACAGGGCGGCATGGGCACGGTGTATCTGGCCCACCGCGATGATCTCAACAAGGAAGTCGCTTTGAAGCTGATCCGCCACGGACGGCTGGCGGCTCCCGAGCATGTCCAGCGGTTTCGGCTCGAACAGCGTCTCCTGGCCCGGCTCGACCATCCCCACATCGCTCGCAGCTGCTTGACGCCGGGCTGACCGACGAAGGGTTGCCGTTCTTCGCGATGGAGTACGTCGAGGGCGAATCCATCACCGACTACTGCGACGCCCAACGGCTCGCCGGAAGCCAGCAGTTCTTGGGCGCTGGTGTCGAAGGAGAAACCGATCATCAGCAACAGGGCGAGCAGCAGGCGGATGGTGTGTTTCGGGGTAGTCGTCATGATGATGCCTTGCAGAGTCTGAAAGAAGATGGAGGATTTTGTATCCTGTTTTCATGCTTCATGGCGAAAGACCCTGCGCGAAGTGTTCACCCGGTCCTCATTTTTTTGATAAGGTCTTTTCCACTCCGATTGTAAGGAGACAATTTCCTGCCTGAAGCGTTTTATCTGTCCTTATGACCCAGAAAAGCTAATGAACGAGACCAGACACATTATCCGCGTACGCCAATTGCACGATCAGAACAATGATGATGACCTGTGCCATACGACGCCTGCTGAGCGCATTGGGATGATGTGGCAACTCACCCTCGACGCCTGGGCCTTTAAAGGAGAACCACTTGCTCAACCCCGATTACCGCGACATATTGTCCATCTTCGCCGAAGAACAGGTTGAGTATTTGCTTGTTGGTGCCTACGCGCTAGCTGCGTACGGTCATCCTCGTGCGACAGGTGACATTGATTTGTGGATTCGCCCAGATCGAGAGAATGCCGAGCGGGTTATGCAGGCACTCTCTCGCTTCGGAGCACCCCTGGCTGAGGTGGCGACGCGCGATTTTTCAGAACCTGGGATTGTATTCCAAATTGGCATTGTCCCACGCCGAATAGATCTGCTGACAATGATTGACGGCGTCGCGGACTTTGCAGATGCGTGGCAGAGAAGGAAGGAGATCGAAATTGAAGGAATTAAAGTGCCCGTGCTGAGCCGAACTCACTTGAAGCAAAATAAACGAGCCACGGGTCGTCCGCAGGATCAAGCTGATTTGGCTTGGTTAGAGAGGATCAAGGAATAGGCCGCTGCATGGTCATCAAATACCGGGAGCAACTCAACATCCCCGTCGCTCGCCTGCGCAAACAGATTGTGCTGAATTAGCGCCGTGTAGCTGCTAAAAAAGAGTCAAGAGATCACTAAAGTAAATCCATCGCTGTTCGCTTCCAAATGTAGTCAGCTTTCTGAGAATTTCGTTATTGACAAGGTCATGGTAGGGAGATTTTTCATTTGCTACCGGACACTTTGGATTGGGTCGAGTGGAGGCGGTATGAAGGCCACCAGAAGCTCCCAGGCTTCATTGAGCATGTGCTCCAACAGACGCAGCCCCAACTGG
>DATGCC010000568.1:0-3157 GCA_035312345.1 Rhodothermales bacterium | reverse complement strand
GTCGTTGGTGTCTTCCGCGACTATCACCATTTCTCGCTGAAGGAAAACATTGAGCCGATGGTACTGCGCATCGCGCCGCGCCTTTCGCGCTTCGTTTCGCTCCGCCTCGCTGCCGAAGATGTGCCCGGCGTGCTCGCCCATGCCACAACCACCTGGGAATCGTTGTATCCCGGCTACCCGTTCCGCTACTTTTTCCTCGACGAGGATTTCAACGAGCAATATCAGAGCGAGGAGCAACTCTCACGCATCTTCACCACCTTTGCGACCCTCGCCATCCTGATCGCGTGCCTCGGCCTGTTCGGGCTGGCGGCGTTCACGGCACAGCAACGCACCAAAGAGATCGGCGTTCGGAAGGTGCTGGGCGCGTCCGTCCTAAGCATCGTTGGCCTGCTGTCGAAGAACTTCGTCGGCCTCGTCGCACTGGCCTTCATTATCGCCGCTCCGCTGACCTATTTCGGGATGGCGCAGTGGCTCCAGGATTTTGCCTACCGCGTGAACCTGTCGTGGTGGGTCTTCCTCCTGGCGGGCGGTCTGGCCCTCCTCATCGCGCTGATGACGGTGAGCTACCAGTCCATCAAAGCCGCCCTCACCGACCCGGTGAAATCGCTACGGTATGAGTAGGAAGCTGTCAGCTATCAGCAGAAAATAAGTGGCTGATAGCTGAAGGCTGATAGCTGACAGCTTACCCTATATCCCTTTCCAAGGCTTCCTCTGTCCTAGAGGGAGCCTTTTTTACCTAGTGCTACTATGTAACCTTCCCATCTGGACATACGTAGCGTTGTCAGGTATTCACTGAAGGACAGCACTATGGTATCTAAAGCACTGGTAGCGGCTTCCACCAAACCGCTGATTCTGTCTATTCTCGCCGAGGTCAATGAGAGCTATGGCTACGAGATCATCCAGCATGTGAAGCAACTCACCGGCGGGATGCTCGACTGGCAGGACGGGATGCTCTACCCCGTGCTCCATCGGCTGGAGGATGAAGGGTTGATCATCTCGCGCTGGGGGCGATCCGAGAAAGGACGCCGCCGCAAATACTACCGGCTGCGATCGGCCGGGCAGGAAGCGCTGGCTATCGAGAAAGAACAGTGGCTGAAAATACACGAAGCACTGATGCAGCTATGGGGACCCGAACCGAGCCTGACCTGAATGCCCGTGTGGCCACCTGGCGGCGAGCGATGGCCCAGCGCAAAGCCTTCGACGATGCCGCGCTGGACGAACTCGAAAGCCACCTCTGGGATGAGATCGACCGCCTGCTGGATGCGGGCGTGCCGGAACGCCACGCCGTGCTGCAAGCCTCCCTCCGGCTCGGGCATGCCGATGTGCTGGCTCAGGAATACCGCAAAATGACCGAATGGTCGCGCACCCGCCGCCCTGTGTGGCAACACCCCTATTGGACCCTCGTTATGTGGAAAAACTATTTCAAAATCGCCCTCCGCAACCTGCGCAAACAGGCTGGATATTCGTTCATCAACATTGGCGGGCTGGGACTGGGGCTGGCCTGTGCGTTTATGATCGTGCTCTTCGTGCAGCACGAGTTTTCGTACGACGCTTTCCACGCCAACAAAGCCCGGCTCTACCGGCTCTACTGGCACGTTGTGCAGGGCGAGTATGAAGGCAACAAGTCGGTCAACTTCGCTACGGGCTACGTCCCGCAACTGGAGGCGCGGTACCCGGAGCTTGAATCGCTCATCCTCTACGACACGCGCACGCCGTACCTGAGCGTCGGCAGCGAGAGCCAGCGCATCGGCACGGTGGGGTTCATGGGGCAGGAAGCGCTGCAAGCCTTCACCTTTCCCTTAGTGCGTGGCAATCCCGAAACAGCACTCGACGATTCGTATTCGATCCTCCTCACCGAAGGAGCCGCCACCGCCCTTTTCGGCGAGGCCGATCCACTGGGCAAGCAAATCCGCTACAACGACGACTTCGACGTAACGGTGACCGGGGTGCTAGATGACCTCCCGTCTGGTTCGCACTTCCAGTTTGAAGCCCTCGCCCCCATCAACCTGATGAAGGAAATGATGGGCGCAGATGCGATGGAGGATTTCACCAATTACAACTACGAACTCTTCGCCCTCCTCACGCCCGGTGCCGACCCCAATCAACTGGAAACCAAGTTCTACGATTACCTGCTGGAGTTGGCTGAAGGCGATGCCGAGCAAGCCCAGCAACGGCGGCTCGAACTCCAGCCGCTTACCGATATGCACTTTTCGACGGACATGCAGTGGAGCAAAGTAGGCGGTGTGGACCCCATGTACATCTACCTCTTCCTCGGCATTGGCCTACTGATTCTAATTATTGCAGGCGTCAACTTTATGAACCTGGCGACGGCGCGAGCAGCGAAGCGGGCCAAAGAAGTCGGCGTGCGCAAAACGGTCGGGGCCCAGCGGGGACAACTCACGGCGCAGTTTCTGGGCGAGTCGCTGCTGCTAAGCGTGTTTGCCATCGTGCTGGCCCTCGTCCTCACGGTGCTGTTTCTGCCGATCTTCAGCGAGATCATCGGCAGTGAGGTGACGTTCTCCTTGGGCAACGTAGGGATGCTGGCGGTGCTGGTGGGCATTGGACTGCTGGCGGGGTTGCTGGCGGGCCTCTATCCGGCGTTCTACCTCGCAGCGTTCCGCCCGGCGCTGGTGCTCAAAGGCGAGATCACGAAAGGCCGGGGTGCGGCCGCCTTGCGCAAAGGGTTGATCGTGTTGCAATTCGGCATCTCGGTCTTTCTCATTATTAGCACGCTGACGGTCTACAACCAGCTTCGCTTTATGCAAAACAGGGCGCTGGGTTTCGAGAAAGAACAGGTCGTCTTCGCCCCTATCACGCCGCCGATTCAGGAAAGCTACGATGCTTTCCGCCAGACCGTCCTCCAGAATTCGCGGGTGGTCAGCATGGCGAAAGCGGGCGGTCTGCCAGGACGCGTGAATACCAACCGGGGCTACAACTGGCCGGGTCAATCCGCTGAGGAAGAAAACGGGCAGAGTTTCTACACCGCTGTCGCAGACTACGACTACCTGGAAACGGTGGGCCTGACGCTCATTGCCGGGCGAGACTTCTCGCGGGATATGCCGACGGACTTCGAGAACACATACATCCTCAATGAGACGGCGGCGCGGGAAATCGGCTACGCCAATCCAGCCGATGCGGTCGGGCAGCCGTTCCGTGC
>DATGCC010000567.1:0-13625 GCA_035312345.1 Rhodothermales bacterium | reverse complement strand
AGTCGTCCGCATCGCCGTCGGTGGAGTCGTTGCTGCCGTCACCGTCAAGATCATCAGGCGGATCCGCAGCATCGTCGTCGGTCACCGCGGTCGATTCGAGCGTAACGGTACACGTCTCTCCACCCGCAAGACCGCCGCCGCTGTAGGCGAGCGTGACGGTGGAGGCGGGCGTGGCAGAGGCGGTGTAGTCACCCGTCACAGTACCGCTCGTGCCACAGACCACGCTGAAGGCGCTCCCGCCAAAATTGACATCCTCGGAGAAGGTGAAGCGGATATCCGTGTCCGGGTCGATGTTCGTCGTCGCTGTGCCAAAAACATCGCCCACCTCCAGTTCAGTCATCGTCACCGTCGGTGGGGCGTCGGGCGTGGTGAAGGTGAAGACGTAGTCGTCTGTCGTCGAGCCTTCGCTCTCTCCGTCGCCGTCGCCATCGAGCGTGTCCGGCGGGTCGCCGCCGTCGTCGTCGGTGATCTCATCGGCCACGAGTGTGACGGTACACTGTTCCGAGAGCACGAAGTCGGTATCCGGGTTGAGCGTGTACATCGTCACCTGCGTCTTCGAGGCGGCAGCACTGCTCGACACGGTGAAGGTGTGGTTGCCACTGGCGGTGCAGTCGATGTCGAAGGCGGCTGGCCCACTGCTGATCGAGACATCCTCCGAAAACGTGATGTCGATATTCGAGTCCACCGGCACGTCCGTTGCATTATCGGCAGGCGTGGTCGAGACGACTGTCGGTGCGGCGTCGGTGGTAAAGGTCGAGGTGAAATCCGCCGCCATGTTGTCCGGCGGGTCGGTGGTGTCGTTATCGGTGACATTCGCAGCCAAGACGGTCAGCGTACACGTCTCATTCGAGGGTAGATCTGCATCAGGATCAATGGTGAACGTCGTTGCCGGGCCAGAGCCGGTGGTATTGGTGAAGGCAATGGTATTGCCAGTGGGGCATTCGAGGGTGACCGCGCCCATCGCCAGGTTGACATCCTCGGTAAAGGTAATCGTGATGTCGGTATCGACGGCTACGCCCGTGGCATTGTCGGCTGGATCGACGGTATCGACCTCCGGGGCCGCGTCGAGCGTGATGGTGACGGTGGCGTTCTCGTTCGACATCGCGTTCGAGAAACCCGAGTTATCCGTCACCGAAAAGGTAAATGAGTCGGATGCACCGCTGGATGGGTTGTTGGCGGTGTACTCGACGGTGGCCGTCTGCCCGCTGCCGTTGCCCATGATCGCGCCGAGCGAGCCATCGGAAGGGCCAGACTCAATAGCGAAGGTGAGATCGTCGCCATCGGCATCGCTACCGACAAGCGTGATGGTGATGGTGGCACCGGGCATCGCCACTTCGTCGCCATCGAAGGCAATGGGCGAGGCGTTGTCGGAATCCGTCACGAAGGTCGTGTTCGGATCGAACGTGTCGTCGAACATGACGCCGGTGGCACCGTCCGGCCCGCTATTGCCGATTTCAATAGTGTAGCGAATCGTCTCACCCGGATCAGCAAGACCATCGCCATCATCGCCGATGATCGCATCGGTTTTGGTGACGGTGAGCGTAGGCGCGAAGGCCGCAGAGAAAGGCACACCGAAGAGGCCCTCATCATGATGCCGCACACGGGGGCCGGGAGCCACCTCGTAGGCGACCGAGACAACGGGTAGCACAAGGCGCAGGGCTGAAGAGGCCGGAGCCGCAGGCGCAAACGCGCTGGCAGCTACGGGAAAGAACGCCACTATTCCGAGCAACAAAGCTCCAAAAAACAAGCTCGCCCCAGAGGATCGTACAGCGCGTTGACGCAGCCAGGGCATAATCAGAGAAGTCGTCACAAGACACATAATTTCACCCTATCAAGTTGAAAAAGGCCAGAACCCGAAAGCTCTGTGCCGGATCGAAGTACATCGGCTCAAGAAGAGTCCAGCCGTATACGCAATATCTAGCACCAAAACAGACCACTTGCTTGCTTTTAATACATGCAAAACAAGCTATTGCCAAGATACACACCTTTACTAAACAAGTAAACAAGCGACGGTGAAAAGCCCTTTTGCGTCTGCACACCGCCTCATGTAGATGTTCATTGCGGTGGAGACGTAGTGCTAAAACAAGCGACCCCGGCGGTACCTGCGAGGCACCGCCGGGTTCAGAACCTGCCAGTAAGGCACAGGCACAATCACACCGTTTACTTCAGCAACAGGGCACGACGGGTAGCCTGGAACGTTTCGCCCGTTACCTGCACGAGGTAGGTGCCACTCGGCAGAGGTGTGCCATCGAAGGCAAACTCATAGGCCCGGCCGCACTCCAGAACCCCCTCGTGGAGCACCGCCACCCGCCGCCCCAGGATGTCGAAAACGGCGATGCGAACGCGCTGCTCGGTCTCTACCATGAGCGAGCAGCGCGCTTGCGGGTTGAATGGATTGGGGTAGAGCGCGGAGAGCACAAACCCCTCCGGCATCTCGACCATCACCTCTACCGTTGCGCTGTATACAGCGGATCCATCAGGCTGGAGCGCACGCAGGCGGAACAGATGCCGCCCGGCATCTACGCCGTCGACCCGGGCGGATTCGAGGGCATTTTTCTGCAGATTGAGGCCTTTTTCGCGTTCGACGTAGCGCATCGGGCGCGGAAAACAACGAAGAGGCTGCGCCCAATCGGTCCGAAGACGCGACCCGGTTGATTGTCCACTGCCCTAGCGCCCTGTTGCGGGCGTCCAGCCCATTAAGTAACTCACGCCATGATCCTCTTCTTGCACGAATCCCAGATCATGCAGAAGGGTGAGAAAGTCGGTTTTATATACCTCTACGTACATCCCAATCGGCTTGTCAGCAACAGTAGCCTCGTCCATGATTTTGGCAAGCACTCCACGGAGCAGATCCCCCGCGTACGCTGGTAACACGGTGAGATCGAGAATGCGGATTTCGTCGGGGCGGCGATCCACGTACAACCGTCCGACAGGCTCCTCGTCGTACAGAATCACCTCATAGGTCGCCTCGGGATATTCCGCCTGGTAATGCTGGTGTTGTGCCTGAAACTGAGAGGCCATAAAGACCTGCTTCTGGACATCGTCCCAGGGAAGCATAGCTAACTCGGGAGCGCGGCTGTGGGCATAAACCTCCAGAAGAAAGGGCTCGTCTGCTGGGCTGATGGGACGCTGCATGATGGCCATCCCGTCACGCAGCATCGGTGGTGTGGTTGAAAAACGCCTCATAGAGCATCCCATCGTCTTCCTTACCCACGGGCACAAGGAACAAGGCTAGCTCGCCCATCTCATCATGCACTAGCGTGTAGGTTTGCTGGTAGAGAGGCGTATCAGGCGGTCCCTTAAAAACCAGGGAGAACTGCTCGCCCTCAAAACCCTCCGGGGTTTGATCGGTCACCTCGATGAGTTCAAGATCCAGCGAAGGCGCATCTTCAGCGTCCTGCGACAGATGAAAGGTGGAGTTCTCGTGTGGTTCGAAGGTTGTGCGTGTCAACTTGGGCATAGCGAGATAACTATGTGAAAAACAGGGATGGGGTAAAGCAGACGCAAGCGGTCACTGAATCCGTGTGACCGCTTGCGTCTGTGCATGATGCATGGCCAGTGTATGCTCAGGGGCTACGATCTGCTCGGATACAGGCCGACGAGCGCGATAATGAAGCTTATCGCGAGGTATGGCTGCATGTTGTTGTGGGACTGGCTGCCTCCCGCATTGGGTAGCGCCTGCTCGGACATGTTCATCAGATTGCTCGTACTGGTCTGATAAGCCGTTCCGGAGGGCGGACGAGCCAGTGCATTGCCTACAGCCACGCGAGAATCACCATCCTCGCTGGAGGCCATCAGCGTATGGTTGTGGTTCGGCATCTGGGCTTCCGTCAAGGTGACGGTTTCGACCCCACCCCTTTCTCCCAACCGTTTGTCTGTCAGGCCAGGGCCACGGCCCGGATGCATGGGTGCCCGTCCTTGCAGATTAGGCAAAGCCGTAGTGGTACGCCCGTCCCCCCCATACGTAGTGCCAATGAGCGAGAACAGCGCTGTGTTCTGCGAAACCGGCAAGAGTTGCCCGTCGCAGAAGGCCCAGCCCCGTGGGGCGAAATTGCCCGCAAAAATGCGAATTTCAGCGATAAAAGGTTCAGACATAGCAAGCTCCTAGTGTCGTGATGGGTAAATGCCAAAAAGCGCGATGATAAAATGGATGCACAGGAACGGCATCTCGTTGGTATGCGACCGGCTGCCTCCCACATTCGTGACAGAAGCGCTGCTCAAGTTCACATTCTGACTATCGTTAACGTATAGATCCTGCGTGGTTGACTGGGCCAGCACATTGTCCTGTGGGTTCGCCTGGAGGGCATTTTGCGTAGATGCCTGCATGGGATGTCCATGCGACGGTAACTGGTTTACTGTGAGGGTCACCTTCTCGGCTCCCCCTTTGGCCCCCAGCCTTCGCTCCGACAACCCAGGCCCCTGCCCTGCATGGATCGGGATACGCCCCCGCAAATCGGGCAACCCGAAGGTCGTACGTCCATCACCGCCATAGATGGTACCCAACAAAGAGAACAGCGCATCGTTTTGAGAGACAGCGAGCAACTGACCGTCGCAGAAGGCCCAGCCCCGTGGGGCAAAATTGCCCGCAAACATGCGGATTTCGCCGACAAAAGGTTCAGACATGATTGACCTCCTTTAATTTCTAGATGGGAAGAGACCTTGCAGCGCAATGCAGAAGTTGACAGCCAGATACGGTTGCATATTCTCATGGGCCTGTCCGCCGCCTACATTGGTGATCGTACCCGATCGCATAGGACTCAGGTTGGCAGGAGCCACATAAGCCTCCGAAAGGTTCCGCGCCAAGACGTTCCCTGCTGCCGGAATCGGAGTATCTGCATTGGTGGGTGAAGCCTGCGCCAAATGCTTGTGCTGCGGCATCTCATTCACCGCGAGCGTATGCGTTTCTTCACCGCTCTTCTGACCGAGCCGATGCTCATCCCCTCCATTAGAACGGCCTACGTGGATGGGCACTCGTCCTCGCAGATCGGGCAGGGCAAAAGTGGTGCGCCCGTCGCCGCCGTAGGTCGTGCCGAGCAGGGAGTAGAGCGATTGGTTCTGATTGATGGGCAGGATCTGCCCGTCGCAAAGGGCCCAACCGCGGGGGGCGAAGTTGAAGCCCACCATGCGGACTTCAGCCAAGAAAGGTTCAGACATAAAACATCACCGATTTAGGAGGATAGGATGAATACAGACAGGGCGTGCTGGGGGTGTACGGCTTAGCAAAGAAACCTACAGTAGATTACGCCTACCCACTCTTGCAAACCTCATACACCAACGAGCTTCAAGTCCTATACATTGAAACCCAAGCGTGCAGAGCTTTATTCCATCATCCACTACAAAGGCAACCTGAATTCTAAGACCAAGAAAGATTGCCTTCCAATACACTGAATACGTTGCACGCCCTCACAGTATAGCTGTATTTAGCGAAAGTTGAAACTCAAAAAACCAAAAAATCAGCAGTACAACTTTCAGTCGGCTCAGATACGCTATCTACTGCTCCTATGCCCTGCTCCACGCGGTGTCATCCCGCAATGCCGGGCGGATGCCATTCCATTTGCTCGTACACACCGTCGCTGCCGAGGGCGGTAAAGCCGAGTCGCTGATAAAGATGCCGGGCCAGGTTGGTCATTACCACCTGAAGCCGCACGGGTACGCCCTTTTCGGCTGCCTCTTCGAGCAAGGTGCACAGAAGTGCCGTGCCTAAGCCCTGACCTTGCACCTCTGGCAATAGCGCAATGTCTACGAGCAGGAGGTGATCCTCGGCGCGATGTATGTAGAGCCGCCCGACGGGCTCGTCGTCCAGCAAAAGAAGATCGTGATCGGCGTCGGGGTACTGGGTGGCATAGGTGGTCTGCTGAGCAGTGAACTGCATCTGCAACAAGGAGGCGAGCATGGATTCGTCGAGGCCCCAGGCGCGTAGCTCGGCCTGCCGATTCTGGGCATAGAGATCGAGCAGAAAGGCATCGTCAGCAGGCGTTGCCGGGCGCAGGGTCAAGGGCAAGATCATGGCACGTGCGTCGTCTTCCACAGTAAAGAAGGGCCTGCATCGGTAATGATACAGACCCTTCTTGAGGAGGAGGTGACGGGCGGATTCGAACCGCCGTACGAGGCTTTGCAGGCCTCTGCCTAGCCACTCGGCCACGTCACCTTAAACTCAATACAATAACGACTTACATCAATACACTACCTATCCCTACTCGGTGACTGCCAGTAGTTTTGCCAGTAGTGCCTGCATCTGGGGGTCGCTGTGCCGTGTTTGAAAGTCCAAGTGAATTATACTACAAGTATAGGGGATCTGGCCCGGAATATCTTAGACAGCAATATTTTTCACGCCATATCTGCCTGCAATCATAAACGAGGGGGTAGAGGGCGAAAGGCCAGGATGCCTCAGAAACTCAGTTCACTCTGAAATGAATGATGCCTGTTTTGCAGCATGGAGCTACAACAAGGACGTTCTCCGTGAAAGTGAATATGAATTTTTCCTATTATTCAGAAAAAGCGGCAACTCTACCATCGAAAAGCACAAAACATGGGTCGCTGTCGGCGCGATTTCGTAGGCATTGGCTTCATATGGACAGCTCTCCTCACCATGCTCTGGGGGAACGCTGCGGCACAACACATCTCCGAAAAACCGAGATTGCAGTACGTCCATGAGCAGTGGACGGTGGAAGACGGTCTGCCCGTAAACTCAGTGAACCAAATCATCCAGTCCCCAGACGGCTATCTTTGGCTAGCCACCTTCGACGGCCTGGTACGCTTTGATGGAATGCACTTTACCGTCTTTAACACCGGAAATAGCACAGGGCTACCTTCAAATCGGATTGTGGATTTGCTCGAAGCCCGTGACGGTAGCTTGTGGATACGTACAGAGCAGGGACATCTGGTTCATTATACGGAAGGAACGTTCACGCACTTTGGACCAGCATTAGAGGGAAAGAAGGCTACCACCCTCTACGAAGATAAATACGGAAGACTCTGGATAGGCACGAGTGAGGGTGTGTTTCGCTACGAGGAGGGCGCTCTTATACCCGTCGGAGCGGGTGAACTGGAGGGCGAAGCGATCCGTCTTTACCTGGATCGCTCCGACGCCTTATGGGTAGGCACGACGAGCGATGGGCTCCAGCGATGGAAAAACGGAGTGGTGACGAAGTGGACCGTGGACGATGGGCTGGCCTCCAACAAAGTCAGGGCTTTCTATGAAACCCCCGACGGCACCCTTTGGATCAGTTCAAATGGAGGTATCAATACCTATCGCCAGGGACAGCTACGCCCTTTTCCAATGGACCAAGTGCGCCAGAATGAACAATATAACGTCTGGAATCTCTATCCTGATCGTTCGCCAAATGCCTTTTGGATAGGTATTCCCCAGCGCCTCTACTACTATCAAGATGGTCGTATTACACCCTTCAACCCCGATGGCCCACCTGGCGACACCGATTTACCTACCACCTCACCAAGAGCAGAGACAGGACCGGACGGCCACACGTGGATTGCACTCGGGAAGCGACTTTATCGCGATGGGCAATTCGTCGCCGAGATGGAGAGCGGCATCAAGGATTTTTTGCACGACACCGAGGGTAGTATCTGGCTCGCGACCCATAGTAGTGGGCTGAACCGACTCAAACCGTCCCTCTTCACGGTTTATAGCGAACCGGAGGGCCTCGTTCAAAAAAACGTATATCTGGTCCTGGAAGACCACGCGGGGGCGATGTGGTTTGGCACATTACAAGACGGCTTGAGCCGTTTCTACCAGGGTGTCTTTACAAGCTACACTGGAGATGCCCTCCCCAGCCAGGGCATATTCTCGATCTATGAGGATCATCAGCATAACCTGTTGGTGGCCCATGGCGATGGAGTATGCCGCTTCACACAGGGGCGGTGTGTTCCGCTTGAAGATAATCAGGGGTTCTTGCAAGATGACGCACGGGCCATGTACGAGGATGAGGTAGGAAATCTGTGGTTTGGCACGTCGAGCGGGCTGGTCCGGTATCATCAAGGCACTTGGACACGCTATACCACTGATGATGGCCTGCCGTCCAATGACATCCGCTACATCCTTGAAGCGCAGGATGGGGGACTATGGCTGGGGACCACGGGCGGCCTCGGACGCTACCACAACGGCACCTTCAGCGCCTTCACCACACAGGACGGCCTGTCCTCAAACCTCATCCGATCAATCTACCAGGACGAGGACGGGCTGCTCTGGATCGGCACCGAGGGACGGGGACTTAATCGCATAGACCTCTCTATGGAGAAACCGTCCATCACGGTTTTTCGGCGTAAGGACGGGCTCTTTGATGAGGTTATCCACCAGATCCTGGAGGATGACTTCGGACGACTCTGGATGAGCACGAACCGGGGGATCTTCTGGGTAACCAGGAAGGGACTCAATGCCTTCGCTAAGGGAACAGCTCCCCTGATTTATTCAACGTCGTATACAGACCGAGATGGATTACGCAATCGTGAAGCCAACGGCGGACGACAGCCAGCGGGCATCAAGGCGCGTGATGGTCGGCTCTGGTTTCCGACGCAAGACGGCATAGCTGCTATTGACCCTTCGAATATACGGCGCAATGAGGTGGTCCCACCCGTGGTCATTGAGCAGTTCGCAACTGGTGATACGGTGATTGCACCTCCAAGAAAAAAACTTCAGTTGAGTGCCCAGGACCGCGACTTTGAGATCGCCTATACAGCCCTCTCTTTTATGGCCCCAGAGAATATGCGCTTTCGGTATCGCCTGGACGGGTTTGACCGGGATTGGGTACAGGCGGGAAGCCGCCGAGTGGCTTATTACACGAATGTCCCGCCAGGTGACTACACCTTCCGGGTCATTGCCAGTAACAATGACGGTGTTTGGAATGACGAGGGCGCTTCGCTGGCGCTCAAGGTGACGCCCTATTTTTATGAGACCCGATGGTTTCTCGGGTTGTGTGTATTGGGATTTCTGTTGACCGGACCAAGCCTTTACCTGTTGCGTGTACGCCGCCTCAAGGCACAACAGCAGGCGCTACGCCAGCTTGTGGAGGCCCGAACGGCTGAAGTCGTCCAGCGAGAAACCCAACTTGAGGCACAGAATGCGCGCCTGCTTCAGCACGAAGCACAACTCGAATCGCAGAATGTGCAGTTGAAAGTCCAAGCTCTCAAACTGAAAGAACTCGATGAGTTGAAGTCGCGCTTTTTTGCCAACATATCTCACGAGTTCCGTACCCCGCTGACGCTGACGATTGGCCCCCTCGAAGATCTGCGAGCAGGGGTGTATGGCCCCCTTGCCAGTTCGCTTGACGAACAGCTCGGCCTTGCCCTGCGCAACGCCCGCCGCCTTCTACGCCTAGTCAATCAGATCCTAGATGTAGCCAAGCTGGAGGCAGGGCAAACGCACCTTCGTGCTCAAGAGGCTGACTTCATGGCATTCCTGGTCGGTATCGCTCAGGCGTTTGCTGCCCTGGCCGAGCGCAAGCAGATCACGTTCCGCATAGCGTTGCCTGATGAACCAGTCCTGGCTTACTTCGACCCGGACCTGCTGGAAAAGGTTTTTGTCAACATGCTCTCTAACGCCTTCAAGTTTACGCCAAGCGGGGGTGTCATACATCTGACGGCAGACTGTATAGCCATAGACCAAGCGGGCAGGGACGGTTACATGAAGGTGACTGTCCGCGACAATGGCCCCGGTATTCCAGCGGATCAGTTGCCACACATCTTCAAACGTTTTTACCAGGTGGACGAGTCTCAACGGCGACTCCAGCCCGGCACGGGCATTGGGTTGTCCCTGGCCAAAGAACTGGTCGAGTTGCATGGTGGGGAGATTGCAGTCGAGAGCGAGCAAGACTTTGGCACGACGTTCACGGTTCGAATGCCCCTGGGCCGGGCACACCTCGGTGCAAACCAGATCGTAGAGGCGGGAGGAACCGGGCCGTGGACTGCCGAAGAGTTGTTGTCATCTCTGGAAGCCAACGTGCTGATGGCTGAAGTGACTACTTCGACCTCAGGCGAACACCCTAAATCCGTGAACGCCGAAGATGTAACAACGGTGCTGGTAGCCGATGACAATGCAGACGTGCGGGCCTATGTGCGCCGTCATTTGATGGCTTCCTATCGGGTCGTCGAGGCCACCGATGGGCGGGAGGCTTTAGAAATGGCCGAACGTGTATTGCCCGACCTGATTATTAGTGATGTGATGATGCCTAATTTAGATGGCTATGCCCTCTGCCACGCGTTGAAAAAAAATCCCGAACTCAATTACATCCCGGTGATTCTACTAACCGCCAAGGCCTTGCCCGAAGATAAAATTGCGGGATTACAAAAGGGGGCCGATGATTACTTGACTAAACCCTTTGACGTGAAGGAACTCAGGATACGGGTTGATAACTTGATTGCTTCTCGACGCCGCTTACGCGAACGCTTTAGCAACAGTTCGGTCAAGCTACATCCCCATGATTTGGAAGTGATTTCTTCGGATACCGCATTCTTGGAGCAGGTACGAGCGGTAGTTGAGGCTCACCTTGCGGATGAAAATTTTAGCGTCGAGCACCTCTCTGCAGAAGTTGGTATCGATCGATCGCACCTCTACCGTCGGTTGCGCAACTTGCAAGGACAGACGCCTTCAGAAACGATCCGCTCCATGCGCCTGGAGCGGGCCGCTCAACTTCTAGCCGGGCAAGCTGGGCTAGTCAGTGAGGTCGCCTATGGCGTAGGATTCAAAAGTGTTTCTCATTTCTCAAAGTGTTTCCGTGAGCAGTATGGCGTCACGCCCTCTGAATACATGGACGAAAAAGCGGAAGCCTGATACTGAACTAATTTATTGAGTCTCCGCTACAGATGTGCCTTCCCTTCTGTCGTATATGTTGCAATAGTTAGCTCACAGGTTGTATGCAACAAGCACGACAGCATATGCAACCTGGATACTACCTCCCTTCGGCTCTTCAATGCTATCATCTCTCTCAGTGCCGTGAGCCACACGCTCTCCCGGCTTACTTTCCCATAGCGCAGCGACCATTCTTCCAAGATTCGAGGACCCTGAATATGTGCATTCGGCCACCGCATTATGGAGCCTCGGACGCCATTTGGCTTGAGGTATCTGTCTTGGCCTCTGATCAGGTAGCAACCGTGATGCCCCACCCGTCTCCAGCGATGGAGCAGCCGACCTATGCCATCATCCTGATCGTAGCCAAAGAACCTGATATGCGAGCCTACATGAGGGGGGGGCTCCGTCTGCTGAAAGGACCGGTGGGGCCCGTTTTTGAGGCTGCTGATGGTGAAGTCGCGCTAGAAATAGCCCGGTACCTTGTACCTAGCCTGATCATTAGTGAGGTACATCTGCCGAAAATGAATGGCTTTATGCTCTGTCGCGCCCTGCAGTCCGACGTGGCGCTCCGACACATCCCGGTGTTGCTAATCTCAAGCGAGACATCCATAAAAGTAGTGAGAGAACAGGCTGGGAAGGCTGGAGCGTCTGGGTTTCTAAGCAAGCCATTCAATGCACGTCAGTTGTGCGCCGAACTCGAAAGCCTGCTGCGTTTTTCCCATGTATGAAGGGCAAAGCCATTCATGCATCACACAACAACCTAATCACTTCAAGAGAGGTAGCCATGAGACGCCTGATGCATCTTTCAATTTATCGAACCATCCCACAAGGACATGCCCGTGCTCTATTAGTGTCAAGCCTTGTACTAACATTTCTGCTGTGCTGTTCTTCGGCGTATGGACAAGAGGCCAAAACCATTGCTCTCGCTGACCTATCCCACGAGATGGGATCAAAGGTTGTGACACCTACGGGTGTTCCGGTACACTACGGCTTGCCGGTACTACGCAAGCCACTACCCAACTTTGCCTATCCCATTAAGGCCCAGACGTTCCAGATCGAAGGTCGTGTGATCGTACAATTCCTGTTAGATGAGAGAGGGAAAGTAAAAGACCCAGAGATCATAAAGAGCCTTGGCTATGGATGTGATGAGGAAGTGTTGCGCGTGCTACGTCAGGGACGGTTTGAACCAACTCTCAACAAAGAGGGGAAGGCACAACCTACACAGTTCGTCACGGCTTTTGATTTTCAACTCGACAAGCCGTAGTACGCACTTACGCCACCCTACAAATCATAACCGAGGGGTAGTGGCAACACCGCCTCGGATACTCAGTGCATGCTGAGTTGAACACACCTGCAAGGAGCCGCGTCGTGTGCTGATGACGACAGCGGCTCCTTGTCATTACTAGACTTATCCTACGGATTCGACACAACCTCGGCGCTACCCGGAATGAGCGCGTTGCGAATGGCGCACAGGGTGCCACTTTGGCCGAAGGCGATAGCCGTGTGGATTGGCACGCCCGTGGCAACCTCCTCGCAAACCAGCGTATCGAGATCGCAGGCATTGACGGTGCCCCCTGTCACTATGCTGAAAATCTCGACAGCAGCCCAACTCAGAAGCCGGACTCCTCAAGCTCTCTCAGGCGCTTATCTGCCTGTCTTTCTGCTTGGGTGTTTATTCGGGTTGAAGAACTGAGCGTAGTAGCATCCCTTGGAGCGTTGATAAAGCGTTGCCATAGCACCGTCAGGGGTCTATGACACAGCAACCATTGCCAGTACACTGCCAATAATTTTGTCAGTGGTCGTCCCTCTTTTTGGCGAAATCGGCTTAAAAGCAAAAAAGCCCGACCGCCTAAAATGGGCGTATCGAGCTTTTTTAGAGGTGACGAGCGGATTCGAACCGCTGTACGAGGCTTTGCAGGCCTCTGCCTAGCCACTCGGCCACGTCACCGTGCTCAAAATGTACAACGTGTTCGCTACGGACGCAAACCCTTCCGAGCGGTGCTTCTCAACGATGACGCCGGGCGGATGTTTCGTTTTCCATCCCTCCAACATGTAGGCGAAGACCCGGCAGAAATGCTCCCACCGGACCTTCTCTATTCTTAACCAAAGCTCCAAAAATTACTTCAAAAGCGTCATCCGCCCGGTGCCGACCCAGGTTTGCGCATCCGACTGCGCCGTGACCCGGTAGAGATAAACACCTGACGCCAGCGCGGAGGCGTCGATGGTAATGCTACGTGCGGTGCCTGCCTCCAGGCGCTGGGCAGGCTGCATCAGCACACGGCGCCCCAGCAGATCGAAGACCGATACCTCGACCTGGGCCGCTTCGGGCAGGTCTAGCAGCACCGTCGTCGTCGGGTTAAAAGGGTTGGGGTAGTTGCCGCGTAGCACGTAGCCCTCGGGGATTTCCTCGGTGACCTCGGCGCTCGTTGCCGTGGCCGTAAATGCGAAGAGGGCGACACTGCCGCTGATTTCTTTTGAGACCACGAGCAAGTTCTGCCCGTTGGGGCTGTCGGCAGCGGGGATGTAGGCCAGCCCTTCCGGGCCGAGGTCGCCAGCCGTCCCAGCTTCGGCATCGCCTGTAAAGTCACGGCTGGTGGCGTAGTCGAGGAAAATCGGGGCAAAGGGATCCGTCACATCGTAGACCATCACGCCGCCGATGCGCTCCAGTCCGATGAACGCGTAGGTCCGCGTGCCTACGGTGCCGAGGACGATGCCTTCCGGCTCCGGCCCCTTATCGTCGCTGCGGTTGTCGAAGGTGTCGTTTTCGTCGTTGGTGGCATTGAATTCGTTGGGGAAGCGCTCGGCGGTGATGCGCTCGAAGTCG
>DATGCC010000566.1:0-4843 GCA_035312345.1 Rhodothermales bacterium | reverse complement strand
GTGATGGTCGGACGGTCCTCCCAGGTGAACGTCTCTCCATCCACCGTGACGGTGCCACCATGATCGGGGCGGCCCCGCGAGGAAAAGTCAGCCAGCACGCCTGATTTTGTGCCAGCAGCTACGGTAATCACCCACGGTGCCTTCTTAAAATTGCCAGTGATGGTGTTCTCTGTTGGCCCCGAGTTGCCCGCCGAGAAGACGACAATGACGCCCCGATCCGCCAGCTTTTTGGTGGCGATGTTGACCGGGTCGTCGGGGTTGAAGTCGGTGCCCACGTCATCGGTAAAACCCCACGAGTTGGAGACGACGCGGATGTTGTACTCGAACTGGTGCGTCAGCGCATAGTCGAACCCGCTGAGCACGTCAATCAGGGCGACGACCACGCCGGAGCCGTAGCCAATGAGATCTGCGCCCGGAGCCACACCTTCGTACAATCCGCCGGACAGCGCTCCGCTCCCACCAATGATCCCGGCCACATGCGTGCCATGCCCACCACCCACATCGGTGTGCGGAATGTCTTCGACATACACGTACGGCGCGAGGGTAGTGAAATCGCGCAGGCTCAGATGCCCCGACACATTCTGCACCATGCTATTTTTCAGATCGTTGTGCAGGCCATCTACGCCCGAGTCGTTAATCATCACGCCGACACCTTTGCCAGAGAACGGCAGGCCGCCATTTATCTGCTGAAACTGGGCATCCTCCCGCAACGCATCCACACCGGAGAGTGCTGTGGCGCTGTCGTTTTCGTACGCCAGTTCATCGTTGTGCCAGATGGAGCGAACGCCGCTCCGGTTGGCGAGGGCGTTGATCTGCGCGGGCGTCGCCACCACACCCGCCATCGGCAGGCTGTGGAAATACACACCGTTGAAACCCAGGCGTTGCAGCGAAAGACGCTGCGCAAGGGTGAGCGGCCCCTCCTGGTCAAAAGAAACGATGACTTCGAGTTGATCAAGCGGAGCGGCGGCGTTCAACGCCTCCGTCAGACTCGGACCCAGCACCCCATGCTGGGCCACGAGGCGGGATGAAAAAAGCAGCGTGAGCAGCAGAAACGCTGCAACCCGCCGGAAATGCTGCGCTATCGTAGAAAGGGTCATGGGCAAGGGTAACAAGGGTGCCTTTGTATGCTTCTAGATAGTTTCGCGCTTTTGCACGTCTTATCCTATCAGCCGAGCACGCTTTGGGTTGTCAGATTCCTACCCAAACCTGTGTAGGACGATTCTTACAAAACAGGATTCTTACAAACACAAAAGCGGCCCCGAAGCCCAAAGACTCCGAGACCGCCCCGCTTACCTGATTGAGGGAGTCAACTCAGGCGAGCTACTTCATCAGCACCATGCGGCGCGAGATCGTCTGCCGCGGCGTCTCCAGCCGGTAGAGGTACGTCCCGCTCGCCAGATCGCTGGCCTCGAACGTCACCTGATGCGTCCCTGCGCTCAGGTTGGCACTGTCGACGAGCACGCGCACGCGCTGACCGAGGAGGTTGTAGACGGCGAGGCGGACGGGGCCGTCGGCGGGGAGGGTGAATTGGATCTGCGTCGATGGGTTGAACGGGTTGGGGTAGTTGGATCCGAGCGAGACTTCGGTCGGCACTGCGGCGTCGAGTGTTGCGGCACTGAATTCAGAAGTCGTCGTACGGGCGAAGGGGGAGTCGGCGCAGTAGACATACGGATCTTCGCTGCCATTCTGGAAGGTCTCGCTTTCGATGGCAATGTTGTCCCAATAGGCGTGACGGGCCTGATAAACCGTCGTCATAAATGTGCACACATCGCTGGCCTTCGTCCGTGTCACAGTGCCATCAACGCCGAGGTGGGCCAGGGCCTGCGACACGACTTCGTGCTCGGTTTCGGGTGTAATGGCTCCCCAGCCGACAAGCACCTGCGGCGCAAACGGCGGCACGGGAAGACCGAGCAAGTCAAAGATGGCCGCTTCGGGGTCATATTCTTCGACGGTGGGGAAGTACGCGGCTTCTTCCATGGCCCGGCGTACGTCCCAGTTGGTGAGGCTCGTGCCGTTGCCCGCCGCCATCACGGGCGTCGCGGCGTCGGTGTCGATGCTGCCGAGGTGCCCCAGGGCACGGCGTGTTTCAAGCACAATCTTGGAGGCCGTCCCGGCGCTACGCGGCGTAGCAAAGCTGGTACCACCGACGCTCTGCTGGCCATCTTCGCAGTTGGCGCAATACGGCAGCGTCTGGGTAAAATCGCCCACGAAATCCGGCAGCGTGCCGCTCAAAAGCTGCTTGCCTTCGGAATCTTCTTCCTCGAACCCGGCAATGCCAATGCTCCACCACGGCCCGGCGGTGCCATCCTGAATGGCGGTAGACGGGCTGTTGTCCGCAGCGCCAAAGTGCATCTTGCCATTGGTCACCACGCCGGTGTAGCTCTTGTTGATGTGGGACGGCAGCGGGATCGAGCCGATGGGACCGTAGGAAGTCGTGATCACGTCGATTTCGGGATGCGTGAAGGCGAACGCCTCGCTGGCATCGGTGATGCCTTCCACAAAAACGATGAGGGCCTCCGGGTTGGCGCGCAACACGGCCGAGGTTGTGCCAACACCGTGCGTGTCGTCTTCATTATCCGGCATGATGATGCGGCTGCCCGGATCGTAAGAGATGGCGAAGATGTTCGTCCCGGCAAACCAGTAGAGTTCACCCGGATTGACCCCGGCCCACAGGCTCGCGTCGCTGGCAAAGTCTGCGTTGAAATCGCCGGTGCGGGTGAGGTGCAGAACGTGATCTTCGTCGATACCAAACGCATCCAGCACTTCCTGCGTCACGCTCGACGGCGCGGTGCCTTCGTAGATCTCGCTGTCGGCGTGGAAAAACTCGTGGTAGGGATTGATGCCGGAGTCGATGACCGAGACGACCACGCGCGGCTTGGCGTCGGCATCCGGGGCAGGTGTGGGATCGGGGTCCGGCTCAGGATCGGGATCTGGGTCGGGATCGGGTGCCCCTTCGTCGCCGAGGGTGTGGGTGCTCGTGCCGGAGGCGTCGTCGTAGGTCGTCTGTCCCGGCGTGAGGCCAACGGCTCCGCCCCAGAATGAGGTGGCCACGGCAGCACTGAAGGATTTCAGCCCATCGCCCTCAGCAGCGGCGCGGCCCGTGCGGTCGATGTCGGCGGTTAGGTCGGCAGGCGGGGTAGCTACATTGAGTTCGGCTTTGGGGACGGTCCAGGTGAGGGTGCCTGCTTCGTCATCCCAGGTGCCGGTCACATCACCGATGCCCCGGCCCGATCCATCGGCCGCGCGGACGCCGAAGTCGAAGCTGGGCTGGCTGAGTCCCACTGTGCCCACATCAATAGTGACAAGCGTGCGCTTGGCTGAGAGAGAATAGCGCACTGTAGCCGCATCAGGCTTATTCAGATCAAACTCGACGCTATATTCCTGCATCGCACCGACCTGCAACCCGGCTACCAGCATCGTGCTGGGCGTTGCCTGGTCCAGATCGTTGACATGCAGCGTCACGTCGAAGCTGGTGTCGGTTTCATTGCCTACGGTGGCCTGCACAATGTCGGCCCCGGCCATCGTCTCGTCGCCTTCCTCATCGGTCAGTACCACGCCGGGCGGGTTGTCGTTGCCGCCGCCATTGTTGCCGCCCCCGTTCGGGTCAAAGGGATCGAAGAGGTACGGCTCGGGATCCAGCGAGAGCGCAGCGGCTACCGAGGCGTAGGCGTTGACGTAGCCGCTTCCAATCTCAAACGGCTCACGCCCGACCATCTCGGTGGCGGTCGCCTCCAGGATGGACTTGATGTCATACACATCAAGTTGCGGGTTGGCTTCCAGCATCAGCGCCACGATCCCGGCGACATGTGGGCACGCCATCGACGTACCGTTGAGCGAGGTATAAAATGGCAGATACTGCGGCGGAATCAGCAATTCGCCATCGGGATCGAAAGCCGCGCCGTTGATGACGCCGCCCGTGGCCCGCGTCGAGATGATGTGCTCGCCCGGCGCGGTAATGGTCGGACGATCTTCCCAGTTGAACGTCTGGCCATCCACGGTGACGGTGCCCCCATGGCCCGCTTTGCCGCGCGAGGAGAAATCGGTGAGCACACCAGACTTGGAACCAGCAGCCACCGTGATCACCCACGGTGCCTTTTTGAAGTTGCCAGAGATGGTATCTTCACCCGGCCCCGAGTTACCCGCTGAGAAAACCACGATGATGCCGCGATCTGTCACCTTTTTGGTGGCGATGTTGGTTGGATCGTCGGGGTTAAAGTCGGTGCCTGCGTCGCCGGTGTTGCCCCATGAATTGGTGATAACGCGGATGTTGTACTCAAACTGATGGGTCAGCGCATAGTCGAAGGCACCAAGTACATCAAGCAGTGCCACTGCCGCGCCCGCACCGTAGCCGATGAGATCCGCCGCCGGAGCGACGCCTTCGTATAACCCACCCGACTTGGCACCCGTGGCGGCAACAATACCGGCGACGTGCGTGCCATGCCCCCCACCGATGTCCGTGTTGGGCACGCCTTCAATGGGCGTATAGGGTAGCAGGCTACTCAAACCATGCAGGTTAGTCTGGCCCGCCACATTCTGCACAACGTTGTCTTTCAGATCGTCGTGCGTGGCATCTACACCGGAGTCATTCACCAGTACGCCGATGCCGCGCCCGCTAAAGGGTACTCCGCCGTTCATGCTCTGGAATTGTGCATCCGTCCGCACATCGTCTACGCCGGTGATGGCATTGGCTCCATCATTTTCATACTCAAGCTGATAGTTGTGCCAGATCGAACGCACGCCGTTCATGTTGGCGAGGGCATTAATCTGCCCAGGCGTTGCCAGTACGCCCGCCATCGGCAGGTTCTCGAAATAAAGCCCTTTAACACCGAGACTCTGCAACGAG
>DATGCC010000565.1:0-2685 GCA_035312345.1 Rhodothermales bacterium | reverse complement strand
CAGCCGAGGGTGGGGTAGCCCCCCAGGGCCTTTCTGAGCCTAAGGCGAAGGCCCGCGAACAAACGCGCAACATTTTTTGGAGGTCCCGGTTCACCGTTTGGGGCAAAGCGCCACAGACCCGTATGGAGGCTTGGTAAGCCTACCTCGCGCCACGATAATGGCGGCTGGTAGCGGCCTGGGGCCACTCAAATATGCTCCCGCGAGGCGCAAGAAGTGTACTGTTTTTGCCCGAAACAGTACGCGCCGTTGAAAAGTTTGTTCATATTTATCAATGGGTTAAACTAAGTAGTCAGTAAATATTCGGCGACCCCATGATCCCAATCCGAGAGACCTAGCACGCTCCAAAAAAATCTGGTATAACCATCACCTATGGAAAGCACACAGCCCCAACTCATCTGCGCCCCTGAGTTTGCACCCGTCCGTGACGAGAAGGCGACGCCCTTTTCCCAACAAACCGTGGTGCTGACGAAGCAGGACTATATCGCGCTGAAGTGGCAAGCCAACTACTGGCGGGCTCAGTACGAACGCCTTCAAGAGCGCGAAGCGGCCTTGAAAGCACAAGTCGAAGCACTTGAAGCGCAGGTGCGTGACCTCACCCAACGGCTCTACGGCGCCAAGAGCGAGAAATCTGCCGGCTCTGATAGGGCCGATGCGCCCAAGTCGTCAAGCCCTCGACCTCGAGGGCAACAACCGGGTCGTCCTGGGCACGGCCGCAGTGATCGTTCCGCCCTACCGGTGGTGGTCGAAGTTCATGACTTAGATGAATCGGCCAAACAGTGTCCGCAATGTGGCGAGGCGCTAGCGCCATTTCCGGGCGTTGAAGCGTGCGATATCATTGAAGTGCAGGTGCAGGCCCACATTCGGCGCATTGAGCGCCCGCGCTACCACAAAACTTGCCAGTGTCCTGAGGTCCCAGGCATTGTGACGGCGCCGCCGGCCCCGCGCGTGATCCCGAAAAGCCCACTGGGAGTATCGGTGTGGACGCTGGTGTTACTCGACAAATACCTCTACAGCCGTCCCACCCACCGCTTATGTCAGGAGTTGGAGCATTACGGTTTACATCTATCGCAGGGCACGCTCACCGATGGGCTGCAACGCCTCAAGGTGTTGTTTGAGCCGCTGATGCCGGTGCTCTACGAGCGGCAGATGACAGAAAAGCTCTTCCATGGTGATGAAACGCGCTGGGAAGTGTTTGAAGATGTAGAAGGCAAAACGGGTCATCGCTGGTATCTGTGGGTGATGCAGTCGGCTTCGGTAGTGTATCACATCATGGCGCCTGGGCGTGGGGCGGACGTCCCCAAGGGGCATTTTGCTAAGTTGCGAAAGGACCTGCTGGAAGTCGTGCTGGTGTGTGACCGCTACAGCGCCTACAAAAGCCTGGCCAAGAACTGTGACGATCTCGTCCTGGCATACTGCTGGGCGCATGTGATGTCGGAGGACTCACATTCCGGCGTGATTTCCTCAAGGCGGCGCGCAGTTGGCCAGAGCTCGAGAGTTGGATGTTCACTTGGGTTGACGACATCCGCGAGCTTTACCGCCTCAATCGGGCTCGTCTGGAGCAATGGGATAAGCAGCTGCAGCTCGATCAACAATCGCCGGCTTTTGCCGAGCGCCACGAGGCTCTCAAGACGAAACTCCGTGAGATGAAAGAGCGCTTTGAGAGGCATCTTCAACAGAGCGACCTGCACCTGGCCCAACGCAAGGTGCTCAGCAGTTTGCAAAATCATTGGGACGGGCTCACGGTGTTTGTCGAGCGGCCAGAAGTCGCGATGGATAATAACACGGCGGAGCGCACCCTGCGCAATCCAGCCGTCGGGCGCAAGAATTATTATGGTTCTGGCAGCGTGTGGAGTGCGCACTTGGCAGCAATGATGTTTAGCGTGCTGCAAACGATCTTGCTGTGGGGCCTCAACCCTCACCATTGGTTGAGCGCCTTTTTGCAAGCGTGTGCGGACAACGGGGGGCAGAGCCCGGCAGACCTAAGGCCCTTTGTGCCCTGGCAGATGAGTGCCGAACGCCGTGCCGAGCTGTCTCGACCGCTGCCGGTGATGGAGCCTGCTTGGAGTCGTCTCGCCCAAGAGCGACCCGAGCTGGAAGCCCCCGACACCTCCTAAGACTTCCTTGCCTTTGTTACTGGCTCCAACCCCAGACTGATGTCCACATCGCTCGATCGGGATGCCGCGGGAGAGGTGCGCGCCACACTCATTTGTCTGGGCGGGGGCAGAATCCGTATCAAGCGTTGCCAGAGCCTCTGGCCCAATCATACCCCTGACTCAATGATCACACGGTATGCCGCTGTTCATTTTGGGGGATGGGGTCGACGAATATTTACAATGAGCATACGAGATCAACCAATAGTCGATCAATATATGAGCCGCTCCACCCACCACTATCCAGGTTCTTTCAGTGTGGTGTGGGAGAATTCTTCAAGTGCCTCAAAGAGATGAGTTGTCGAGAGATTCTACGAGGATTTAGGAGACGGGAATCATTTGTTCGCATTCTACATCGCAAGTGTTCCACCGTTTATCGCTTGGCGATGAAAACCAGCTCCGCCTCGGCATTCGCCGCGTCGCTGTCGCCGTAACCGCACTGCATGGTCATATCACGAAAGCCGACGGCTTCCAGCATCATGGTGAATTCGTGTTTGTGATACCATCGCAAGACATGCGTATGAAGCAGCGTTTG
>DATGCC010000564.1:0-6799 GCA_035312345.1 Rhodothermales bacterium | reverse complement strand
TCGCCGCCACGACGACCAGCGGCTTGAGCCGCTCGCGGGGCAGGTAGATCGCTAGCCCGATTCCCAGAATCACCGCCACAGCAGCCCCGATGACCATGTAGCCGAAAGCCACCCCGGCGGCCGCCAGCCCTTGCTTAACCGCAAACGAACTCAGCAGGCCACCGATCAGAAAGCCTATCGGGGCCATCAACAGCACGAGCGCGATGCCCCATCCCACTTTTGATTTTGAAGGCGTCATACCTAGCTCAAGAGCGCGTATTGAATTAGTAGCCGGTCTTCGTCGCGCCAGCGGATCCAGGCGCGGCGGGCGTCTTTATCGACCTGCCCATCCTCCATCGGGGCGACGCGCATCCAGTTGCCCTGGATCGCCAGCGGGCGAAAAGCCTGGCGTTCTGCTGCTAAGGACCACACATCGGCAGCATGGTTGCCAGGATTAGCGACCAGTCGGTTGGAGGCAGGATCAAGAATTTCGACGGCAAATACACCAAGCAAAAAGTCCTCCCATGTCGAGAACGTGATATCGCGGTGGCGCACCCAGGCCACCTCGCCGGTTTCCTGATTCAGGATGACTTCGATCCACCCTGCTGACGTAAGCGTTTTAGCCTGCAAGAACAAGATCTGATAATCGAGCTTCTGGAGGAGGGGCGCAAAACCAGAGGGTACATGATCCATCACGATGTGATATGGACCTTCCTGAAACGTCAGGCTGTCCATGGGTACGTGCTGCTCCCACGCGCTGTCGTGCGGTCGATCAAAGAAATAAAGCGGGTGGTCGAGGCTTTGATGGGGCACAACCACACCCACGCCGAGTGGAGGATCGGGGGCACCAGCCAGCAGAATGAGTCCGAGGAGCCAGATGAACATGTACCTTTACATCGTGAGTGAATAGGTGAGCAAAAGCTGATCATCATCGCGTCAGCGGAGCCAACCGACAGGCGCTTTGTCGTCTATGGTAGCAACCTGCATCCAGTAGCCCTGGATGGCGAGCGGACGCAGCAGGGACTGGGCTGGAAAGGGAAGCACGCCGGCGTTATCACTCGGCTCCTGACGCAACGGCGTGGCGCTGACATCCAGCATCTCAACGGAGGAAACATGGAGCAAGAACTCCGGCCAAAAGCTCAATTCGACGCGCGATCGTGCCACCCAGAAGGTATGTGGCGTAAAGCGTGGACGCGGCGAACTGGTGTTGACGACGACTTCGATCCAGTTCCGGGAGACGGTCACCGCCCGCAGCAGCAGCGCATCGTAGTCGAGCGCCATGTATTCCGGCAAAAACCACGGCGGCGCATAGTTGATGGGCACATGGTGCCGCCCCTCGCCGAAGACGAGGCTATCGACCGGCGTTGCCATGTCCGCCAGCCTATCGAAGTCCTGTGGCCTGTTGTAGAAATAGAGCCGGGCACCCGTCTGTATGCGAGGCCGGACGATGCCGACGCCGAGGATTTCGTCATCATCAACGATGGCGCGGGTGTTGGGCTTCAGTAGCACCGCCGAAGCTGAACCGAAAAAGGCTATTCCTATTACGAGGAGTAAGGAAAAGATAGATATCCGACTCATCGGCAATCTTGATCTGTGAAGGCACGAAGCTCTTTTACTGCCGTCACGCGGAACTCGTATGTATAGTTACCCAGAAAGCCATACGCGCCCGCAGAACTTTTGACGCCCCGTGCCCGCAAAAAAATGCGATAGCCGCCGCGCCCGATAGGCTCCTCGGCCACCTCCTGCGCAAAAGCGTTTGCCTGCATGAAAAAATCCTCCTCCCCCGTAACCCACCAGAGTGCGTCGGAGCCGCAGGGTTGCATCGTGATGGCTTCGAAACCATTGTGGAACACACCCGCCACGGTCATTTCACTCCCTGTTAACTCCATCTGTGGGCTTCCGCTGCACGCGCAGAGGAATAGCATTCCTGCAAGGAAACAGGGGACCAGGAGCTTGCTCACCCCTCTGTGTTTTGTGCCGTCTCTACTTTCCAAAGCTACCGCTGGCGGAATACCACACGACGGTTCATCGCCATGCCCTCGGCGGTGCTGTTGTCGGCGGCGGGCTGACCTTCGCCGTAGCCGATGGTGTCAAACCGCCCGGCGTCGATACCCTGATCAATGAGAAAAGCAGCGACGGCTTCGGCGCGTTGCTCGGAAAGGGTCTGGTTTGAAGCATCGCCCCCCTGGCTGTCGGTGTGACCTTCAATGACCAGTTCCAGATTGTCGTGTTCTTCCAGCATCGCCAGGATCTCACTCAGGATGCCACTGGACTCGGGTTTGATGGTGGCACTGCCTGTGTCAAACCGAATGGCCGTCGTCGAGATAAAGCCTGCACCCATCAAATCATCGTAGAGCGAGCGCGGACCGCCCTCGGCGATGCGAAAATCGTCCACATAGAGCGAATAGCGATAGACGTTCATAAAGAAATGCAGCTTGGCAGCACGCGGAAAATCGAAGGACGGAACGTTCGAAATACGCTCGCCATCAACATACATTTTCCAGTACGGCCCGTCCACCGTGATCGTGACATCTGCCCATTCATTCGGGGTTAATCCTTCATTCATGCCTGACTGCCCCCCACTCGACAGCGCCAGACCGCGTGATTTCCCCCCCACGAGCACATGAGGTTTTGGCGGATAGGTGCAACGCGTATCCGGTGTATCATCGCTGCCATCGGAGAAAAGATAGGTTGAAGCACGCAGCAGCGGATCGCTCGTACGCACGCGGTACTCGATGGTATAGCGTTCGGGCAGCGTCTCAGGCAGCGTGATGGTGAAGCAGCCGTTGCCGCCGGGCCCGCCTTCGCTGGTGCCCTCACCCACGCGCAGCACCTTGTTTTCGCCGAGTTCTACCACATCCAGGTTGCCTGCAATATAATCGAGGCGGGAGGGGAAATTGCCCGTGCGCGTCCCCTCGAAGTCATGTGCAAAGATTACCCGTTCGCCGGGGACAAAGTCGTAGTTGGCCCAGACGCCCTCGCCTACCTTGTCATCGTCGCCGCTCTCATCCTGACTACTTGCCCCGTCGTCCACTGCATCGCCAGCAGGTTCGTAGCCCGATATGGGCTTGCCATTTTCGTCTACGATGACAGGCTCCTGCCCTTGCTCACGGGCATCCTCAATGCATGCTTTGTCGGTGACGGCGCAGACGATGGCGTCTTCGGCGAGGTCGAGTGTGCGACGGGCGGCGGCTACGGCACGGTCTTCTACGCGGCGCTCGGCATCCCGCTTGACGCGGTCCTTGATGCGCTTGACAAGTTGCGCCTCGGCGGTCTGAAAAGTCGGCGCAACCAACCCGCCTAGCAACAGCATCAGCAAAAGGGTTCCGATGGATCGGCTATGAAATACAGTCATGAGTCTTCTCGTTTGGGTAAGTAGCGTTCGGATTATTTTTGCAACAGCATAGCCCCGCTCTGCACGATGCCCCCTGCACGGAGCTGGTAGAAGTACACACCGCTCGGCAAATCCAGTGCGTCGAAATCAACCATGTAGGAGCCAGTAGCCATGACCCTGTCGACCAGCGTCGTTATTTCGCGACCTAGCACATCGTACACGATCAGCGAGACGTGGGCGGGGTGCTGCACCTCAAAGGGAATGACGGTTGCCGGATTGAAGGGGTTGGGGTAATTCTGGCCGAGCGCAAACAGCCCAGGCACCTCACCGCTAATCTCTTCCACTGCGACGTTGGTCGTAATCTCGTTCTCGCGGCTAGTGGCCCAGAGAATGGTGTTTGGGAGCAGTATCATACCGTCTCCGTTGGCAACCTGGGCACTTTCTTCACCCATGAAAAAGCCCACCTTGCGCCCTATGTTGGTCGTCGCGCCATCGGCGAGGCGGTCACCATGATCATATGCAAGGATAACGGTCTTAGCATTCTCTGCTCGCGCTACAACGGTGCCCTCACCTGCGCCGCGCGCACCGAAGCTCATCCCATGCGCTTCCGTAAATACGTCGAAAGTGCCTGACGCACCATTGGCAATGGGATGATCGGATTCAACAATATCCAGCTCCATGACCGGAGCAGTGGTATGGGAAGCTGTGCCAGAGACAGTGGTCGTAATGCCCAAATTATCGAACACATCAGGCTCCAGAACCACGGTCGGCACGGCTGAGTTTGACCAGTCAACGGTGACAGTGCCTTCTTCTACCGAACCAGCCACCACTACAAGATCCAGCCCGGCGGGGCTGTTGTTTCGTACCTCGTCTTCGCTGCCGAGCAACACTGCATAGCCAAGCCCTTCCACCTGCGATTTGATGAGGCCATCGGCTGTGGTAAGGTTGTCTTTATCCCCAACAACAAGCAGCGCATTACCCGCCGATCCATTGCCGCCGCTCCGGTTGGTGAACGCAGCGCTGTCGATGTAAATCACCGTACCAACGCCCGTCAACGCGGTAAAACTAACAGAGGCATGATCGGGTTGAGCGCTATGAACGTAGGTAATACCTACATTGTACTCCTGAAATTCATTGCTCTCAATATTCACCGTCTGGGCCGTGGCACCGATTAAATCACCATTGCGAAGGATGGCAACATCTACCAGCAGGCTACCCGTACCCGATTCCCTTTTTGCATAGAACGTCAGTGTGTTGTGCCGCTCGGTATACGTAAAAGAGCGATCTTCCGTTATCGCATCGGGGTCCCGCTGGCAATGCAATTCACAGAAGATGACCGCGGCTGGAACGGTCTGCCCTGCCACTGCCTTTACTTCCAGCCGGGCCGACGAGGTGCCCGTATGCGCCATGCCCGATTGCGTGACATTAATGAACGGCGGATTGTTATCGAGGTTATTCGAGGTAGCCCATCGCAATGGCCCCTGCACGTCCCACTGCTCGAAGCTGTTGTTGGGAATGGGATTGGACTGTGCCAGCGCCGTTGGTGCAATTATCAACAACATGCACGCGAGAAATAGCATCCGCTTCATAGTAACATCTCAACCTTGTTGATCATGTTTATCTTTCTGAAAACACCCTAATTGCCACATTCGGCCCTAATAGCGACACTTATGGGATGGGTGGCTCATGAAGCCGACACTTTTTTTGAGAACAGTCCCGAAACGCCCTCTCTAAAGCCCCGTAGGGCTTGAAAATGAGCACCGGAGCAACTAGGTTGTGCAGCACAAATAAGCACTGCATTCCTCTGGCTTTAGCCCATCCTCTCATTCACCGCGTGCTGGTCCCTTCCCCTCCATGATGGAACCTTCCCAACGCGAGGTAACCCAGTTGTTGTTGAAGTGGCGCGATGGCGACGCAACGGCCTTCGAGCAATTGATGCCGCTCGTCTATGAAGAACTGCGACAGCTGGCCCATAATCATCTGTGGCATGAACGCGACGGTCACACGATGCATACTACCGACCTCGTCCACGAAGCCTACCTCAACCTCATCGGGCAAGACCAGACGCCATGGCAGGGACGGGCGCATTTCTTCGCGGTAGCGGCCCGTGCCATGCGCCACATCCTCATCGACTACGCACGGCGGCGCAACCGGGTGAAACGCGGCGGTGGGCAATACAATCTGTCGCTCGACTGCGTGGTCGTCTTTACCGAAGACCAGTACGAAGACCTCATCGCGCTCGACCAGGCCCTGACCGGTCTCGAAGCCGTAGACCCCCGCCTCTGCCAGGTCGTCGAGTGCCGCTACTTCGGGGGGCTGACCATCGCTGAGACCGCCGAGGCGCTGGACATCTCTCCCGCTACCGTCAAGCGCGACTGGCACATGGCGAAAGCCTGGCTGCGCCGTGAGTTGTTCGGGAGCGAGGGGTAAAGGATGGAGGTGTGGGGGCTGATGGGAGATGAGCCAGCCTGGATATAAACGACGCTACAGATAGGCGAATGTCTCCACACAAATATGTTGATCTAATCCAAAATCCGAACTCCAAAATCCAAAATGGATACGGACCGCTGGACGCAGCTAAAAAGCCTTTTCGACGAGGCACTGGCGCACCCGCCAGCGCAGCGGGTGGCGTTTATTGAGCAGATGTGCGACGACGAGGAGTTGCGACGAGAAGCGATCTCTCTGCTCGCATTTCACGACGACGACCCGGAGTTCATGGAACAGCCGCTCCGCGAGGACGCCCTGCGCGTGGTGGCCGAAGATAGCGACCGCACCCAACTCGACGAGCGCATCGGCCCCTACCGGCTCGTGCAAAAAATTGGGCGCGGTGGGATGGGCACCGTTTATCTGGCCGAGCGCGCCGATGGACAATTTGAGCAACAGGTAGCCATCAAGCTGGTGCGGCACGGCATGCATCTGGACGATCTGCTGGAGCGACTGCGCCACGAACGGCAAATCCTTGCCACGCTGCAACATCCCAACATCGCCCGGTTGCTGGGCGGCGGCGGCACGGATGACGGACTGCCCTATCTGGTGATGGAATATGTAGAAGGGCTGCCCATCGACCAGTACTGCGACCGGCACCGCCTTTCCGTTCCCGAACGGCTGGAGCTCTTCCGCACCGTCTGCGCGGCGGTGCATTATGCCCACCAGAATCTCATCGTCCACCGCGACCTCAAGCCGTCGAATATTCTGGTGACGGACGACGGACGCGTGAAGCTGCTCGACTTCGGCATCGCCAAGCTGCTCGACGAAAATGCGCCCAACGCTGTGCCCATGACACGCACAGGCATGCGGGCGATGACGCCAGAGTACGCCAGCCCGGAGCAGGTGCGCGGCGAAACGGTGACGACGGTGAGTGATGTGTATGCCCTCGGCGTGGTGCTCTACGAACTGCTCACCGGGCAGCGACCGTATCAGGTGCGCAACCTGTCTTCCACGCGCATCGAGCAGATCATCTGTGAGACCGAACCGCCGAAGCCTAGC
>DATGCC010000563.1:0-4773 GCA_035312345.1 Rhodothermales bacterium | reverse complement strand
GGATGTGCTGCTGATCGCGCTGTGCCTGGGCAACCGAAAAAAGGCCCTGTACTTTGCGCTGATTTGCAGCGTGGCCTCTATTCTGGGGGGCATCGGCGGCTACGGCATCGGGCACTTCCTCTGGCTCACCGAGGGCGGCTTTACAGGCGTCGCGCATTTCTTCTTCGACCACGTGCCCGGCTTTGACCAGGAGTTGTACTTCGAGATGGCGCGGCGCTTCGAGGAGTGGGGCTTCGAGATCATTTTTGCCGCCGGGTTCACACCCATTCCCTACAAGGTGTTTACCATCAGCGCAGGCGCGTTCGACGTGAGCTTCCCGCTGTTTCTTGTTGGCTCCGTCATCAGCCGCACAGCGCGCTTCTTCATCGTCGCCGGGCTGATCTGGAAGTTTGGGGCCCCTATTCAGACGTTCATCGACAAGTATTTCAACTGGCTCGCCATCGGCTTTACGCTCCTGCTCATCGGCGGCTTCGTCCTGCTGAAATACGTATTCTGAATTATTCTACCACGACGCCTGCGCCCCGCAAGGTCACGGTCTTTTCGATCAGTAAACCGGCCCCGCTGTAGGTACCGGTAGCCAAATCAATGATGTCACCGCTGCGGGCCTCATCCATCGCATGTTGCAGCGTAGCACAGGGCGTAAGCTCATCGGTGCAGTCGTTGCCGCTGTCATTGCCGGTGGTGGCTACAAAGCGCATAACCGGCATGAAAAGTTGAGGCTCCAGAATAAATAACCCTTCGCCGATGCTGCTGACGACCACCACGCCGCTCTCAAAATAGGGATAGTTGCTCCACGCACCGCTAAAGCTTGCACCATCATGCAACGTGTAGGTATCAAAGAAAGCGACTTCAACGGGGTTTTCGCGGTCGCTGATGTCGAGAATGCGCAGGCCCGTAGTATAGTTGGCCTCGTAGAGCAGATCGCCAACGGTGTAGAGGTTATGATCTATCGATTCCAGCGTCGCATTGTATTCAGACACCGGCATGGGATCATCTAGATCGCTCACATCCCAGATCAGCGTACGCGTAAAATCGACGGTGCCAAACCATTCGTCTAGCTCATCATTCTGATAAAAATAAATCTGATCCTCCGTGAGCCAACCCTGATGAATGTAGCCGGAGGTAGGATAGCCCATGCGACTCAGTTGCTGAGGATTGCTCTTATCAGTGACATCTACAATGGTAACGGTATCCTCGTTTGAAGCGAAGCAGATCTCTTTGCCCTGATGCTCAATGTCGGGGCCGTTGTAGACCACACACTGTGCATCGTGGGTGTAGCCATCTGTGCTGAAGCACCCGGCAAACGTCGGGTTTAGCGGGTCTTGAATGTCGATCATGTGTAGACCACCTGCGCAGGTGGCACCGCCATCCTGGTTTCCTACGGTATAAGCAAAACCGGTGTCTTCGTTGATAACGATATTGTGGACCTCGTTTACCTCGTCATAATGCGCTGTCTCGCTGAATGTCACAGGCGGATTAGCCACATTGCGTAATTGCGTTAGATCAAAAACCTGTACACCGTGCGCGTTTGCTGTAACATCGGAGACAATGAAGGCGTGGTTCGCATAGACTTTGACATCGCGCCAATCAGAATTGCCCGTATGTGTCGGCAGCTTGCCCAGATAGACTGGATTTTCGGGGTCAGAGATATCGACGAAGCCGGTGCCGTTGTTCAATCCGATGAGGGCGTATTCATTGCCATTCTGTGGGTCAGTCCAGCCCCAGATATCATTGGCAGAACCGCTACTGAACGTGCTTAGAGGGAGAAAGGCGAGTAGATCCACGTTGCTGCACGAAAACCCGCCAGCGGTGCCATCTACACAGGCCTGCCGCGCTGAGGTGACCGCTGCAAGCTGTTGGGTGGTGGTTTCGCTGAACTTGGTAGCCAGGTTGGCCTGTTGTGCCTGAACGTTCGCGCAAATGCCCAGCAAAAGCACCAGAAAGAAAGTTGTCTTCACGCGCCGCATCATGATTGGAAATCCAGGTTAACGTCTCACACCCTCAGCGCGAAAGTATAACGCTCCATGCCGTAAACAACAATGGATTTACCACAAAAGGCGACCTTCCATTAGCCTCGACAGCCCGCTACTTGACCAGCACAGCTCTTCGACTCACGACCGTCTTTCCACTCTCGGCGCGGATCACGTAAGTACCTCCAGATAGTCCAGACGCATCAAAGCGCAACGGATGGGTGCCCGCCTCAAGCAGCCCCTCGAAGAGCAGCGCCACGCGGCGACCCAGCATATCGTAGACGCCCACCGTCACGGGTTGCGCCGCCGGGAGCGAGACGGTGACCGTTGTCTCGGGATTGAACGGGTTCGGGTAAGCTGCCGAGAGCGTGAACGCTTCTGGAATCTCTTCCTGCTCCGTATCTACCGTCGCGATGGTCGTCGGGCGCACGACGAACAATCCTTCGCCCCGGCTTGTCACGACGATGTTGCCACTAGGAAAGTATGGATAGTTGCTCCACGAACCATTAAAATTACGTGCATCGGATCCTGGCACCGTGTCAAAAAAAGCGACTTCCACCGGCTGGCTGATGTTGCTGATATCCAGAATGCGCAACCCTTCCGTGTAATTGGACTGAAAGACGTAGTTACCGCGCACGTACAGGTTGTGGTCGATGTTCTGCGTCGGCGCGAAATATTCGGTCAGGAGTTGCGGGTCGTCCAGTTCCATGACATCCCAGATCAGCGTGCGCATCTGCCCGCCATCCAGTTCATCATCCTGGATGTAGTAGCGATGATCCTCGGTGAGCCAGCCCTGATGTGCATAAGCTACATTGGGATACGTCGCCGTGCTGATTTCGGTGGGGGTCGACTTGTCCGTCACGTCTGCGATAGAAATTCCAGACTCATCCGCACCCAAGCACACTTCTCGTCCCTGATAAGCCTCGTCCGGTCCGTGATACACCACACACTGTGCATCATGCGTGTAGCCAAAATTGCCAGAACTCCGACGTGGCACACTCGAATTGAAGCACCCGGCAAACGTCGGCGCGGCGGGGTTCTGAATGTTAATCATATGATACCCCCAGCTACAATCCGTACCCTGAAGATCCGGGTGCCTGTCGCCATTATTGCCTACGGTATAGGCAAAGCCCGTATCCTCATTGATGACAATGTTGTGGACCTTGTTCACCTTGTCGTAATGGGCCGTCTCACTAAACGTCACAGGTGAGTTGTTCACGTTGCGCAACTGAGTCAGGTCAAACACCTGCATCCCATGCCCAGAAGCTTCGCTAACAATGAAGGCATGGTTCGCATAGGTTTTGATGTCCCGCCATACGGTAGCCGTCGAATGCGTTGGCAGTTTGCCGAGGTAGCGCGGATTTACAGGGTCGGTGACATCTACGAAGGCCGTTCCGTCATTCAATCCCACAAGTGCATATTCTCTTTGCGTCTCTGGATCGACCCAGCCCCACACGTCATTGGTTTCCAAAGCCCCGCTAAATACGGACACCGGTACCAGCGCCTGCAAATTGACATTGCTGCATCCATACCCCGCCGCACTGCCATTGGTGCAGGCTACGGCCTGCCCGACGACGGCAGTGGTATGTTGCGCCGCAGCCAGATGAACGCCCAGCCCCAGAAAGGCTACGATAAAGACACTTGTAAGACGAGCAGCCATGCGATCCTCATTGAACCAGTGAACACCTACAGATAAGATGGGAGACGATTTCTCAGGGTTCCAGGGAGAAATCTTCCCATAAAAGAACAACGCCGCCCTTCCTTTTTTGTGCCGCAGGGCACGCGCTTCGGTATATTGCGCTTGCGTGTTTCGCGCCTTGTTACTAGAAAAGAATACGAGGCGAACCCCGTCGATACCTATTCTGAACTTTCCTTTTTCAAATGTCTTCTTCTCTCGCCAACCAACTCGTTTTTATCACCGGGGCCTCGGCAGGCATCGGAGCCGCCTGTGCCGAAGCCTTTGCCCGGCAGGGAGCCCGCCTGCTGCTCTGCGCCCGCCGCTCCGACCGCATCAATGCCCTCGCCGACCGCCTCCACCGAGAGTATGACGTGGAAGTAGACACCTTCATGCTCGATGTGCGAGACGCCGACGCCGTCAGCACACGGATGCAATCGCTGCCCGAGTCGTGGCAGGCCATTGACATCCTGATCAACAATGCCGGGCTGGCCCGCGCCACCGACAAGGTGTATGAGAACAAAACCTCCGACATCAACCAGATGGTCGACACCAATGTGAAAGGGCTGCTGTATGTGACGCGGGCTGTGGTGCCGGGCATGGTGAAGCGGGGCCGGGGCCACATCATCAACCTCGGCTCTACCGCAGGCCACAGCGTCTATACGGGCGGCACGGTCTATTGCGCAACCAAATATGCCGTCGGGGCCATCACCGAAGGGCTCAAGATGGACCTGCACGGCACGCCAGTGCGCGTCTCCAGCGTCGATCCAGGCCTCGTCGAGACGGAGTTCAGCGTCGTGCGCTTCTCTGGCGATGTAGACCGCGCCAACGCTGTCTACGCCGGGATGCAGCCGCTCACCGCCGAAGATGTAGCCGACGCCATCCTCTACTGCGCTACGCGCGCGCCGCACGTCAACATCAGCGAAATCATCATGATGCCCGTAGCCCAGTCGTCCGCTACGATGGTGCATCGCGACGTGACGCCGGAGCAGGAACCGGAAGCAGAGGAGGCAAATTAGACGTCCTACTTGACACAGCCGCCTTTGTATGCGATATTAGAAATGATATCATGTAGCTGATCCTCCCTCCCTCTCCCAATCAGCTACGCACAAGCGCCCGGTTCTGCAT
>DATGCC010000562.1:0-2106 GCA_035312345.1 Rhodothermales bacterium | reverse complement strand
AAACAGTGCGGTAGCTTCATCGGGCGAGACGTACAGCGGCGACTCGGGCCGCACCACCACAGGCCGATCCGCCAGCGCGGGCAAGACGCTCAACCGCTCATCTGTCTGCTTAAACCCAAACCGCCGGACGGTGGCCTCTGGTTCAACATCCACCAACGAAGGCTTCATCTCGTCCTCTGGAACCGGCAACCGTACCGTCGAAGCTTCGCTCAACACTTCGCCCTTCTCGACATGCACGACGCGCCATTCGCGTGGAAAGCGGTAGATCCACAGCGTACTCGGCCCGACGTGCCAACACCCCGCCTGTTCTTCTGCAAACGTAAAATCTCCCCACCAGATGGTTTTGTCTTCTCCTGCCTCGGACATGGCTTGGTCAGCGTCCTCGTTGGTGTTAAATTAGGAGGGCAAGATAGTATTTGGCGTACAACGTATTGCGTAAAACGTGAAGGGATTACTGAAACGTAGAGAGCAGCCCTCTTACATTTTACCACCCCGGCAACCTGTTATCGATCAATGGCAATCAACCGTTTTATCCTTCACCCTTCGTCCACCATCCGGCCTGCTCCTTCATATTCCACAACGGAGGTGACAACATTAATGATGCGTACGATACGGTGGTCCTCCAGCACCTCGCCGCCGTGACCATCGTAATAGGTCAGCCGGGGCACAGCTACGGCACCGGGGGTCCATGTAATAATACCTACTTTTACCGTTTCCACTTTTCCGGTCGTCGGATCGCCCAGCAGGACGCGCACCAGCACACTCTCCCGACGTAAGCGTGACAACGAATCGATCAGTTCAGGAGGCGTATCTTGGTGAAAATAGACTCCGTTGTGTTCATTGAAGTTGTTTCGCGTTGTATCGACATACTCAATGATGCTGTCGGGCAGCCCTATATTGAGAAGCAGCATTTCGCCATACTTCTGGGAATGAAACCAGTTATACCCTCCGGCTGAAAATAGAGCAAAGATAAAAAGACTGGTCAGGAGAATACCGCCATAGATGGCCGCACAGATAAAGACCGCCAGGGCAACAATCCACAGAAACACGCAGATCCGAAAACTAATCTTCTCCATGGCTCAATACGCAGGCTGTGTGGCAAAGCAGCCCTACGGGGGGGTGATGGTGAGCATGTCGCGGCGTTACAAAAAAGCTGCCCGAACAAATAGAGGGCGTACTAGGGCGTGTGGACATGTAGCCTGAGAAAGCGAATGCGCGGTCTATTTTGCGCAGACCAAGGCGTTTATCGCGTTCGATGCAGCGCATCGGGCGAGATCAACAACGACGAGAGGCACCAAACAGGACCGCAGGCGCGACGCACGGTAATGGTCCACACGCCCTAAGCGTTTGGAAACAATATACAATACTTTTTGAATCGTCGGTTCAGGGTCTCCTTTAAACCTTTGCTGCACCGCTGTTTTGCTACACGAGCCTCCGAATCCCGTATCTTTGTTCTGGATTAGCAGCAACGCACAACCTCTTGCACCACCTCATCCATAGGATTCCCATAGCGTATGAACCGCTTGAAAGACCGCCTGAAGTTTATCCTGGAGCGCTGGATTCAGCGAGGCGTGTGGCACCAGTTGCTGGTCATGGTGGCGGCTGTCGTGCTCGTCGCAGTGACGGGCGGCCTGCTGGCCTGGGGCCTGACCGATGGATTCGAGCACCCCGGTGGGGCCATCTGGTGGGCTTTCTTACGCCTCACCGATCCCGGCTACCTGGGCGACGACGAGGGCACCCTCCTGCGCGTGATCTCGACGACTATCACGGTGCTCGGCTATGTGCTCTTCATGGGATCGCTCATTGCCATTCTGACCCAGTCGCTGGCCCGAATCATGCGCACGCTGGAGAGTGGCCTCACCCCCATCTATATCAACGGGCACCTGCTCATCCTTGGCTGGACAAACCGGACCCCCACCATCGTGCGTGAGTTGGTGATTTCTGAAGGCCGCGTACGGCGCTTCTTGAGTGGCCGCAAGACGCACCGCCTGCGCATCGTCATCCTCACCGAAGAAGTCGATGCCGAAATCCGCCAGGAGTTGCGCGATGTGCTGGGCTCGGCGCTGAAACGCAGCCAGATCATCTTCCGCTCGGGATCGTCCATGC
>DATGCC010000561.1:0-4665 GCA_035312345.1 Rhodothermales bacterium | reverse complement strand
GTCAGGTCGAAGGTCGTCAGTGCCTGCTCCAACCGCACACCGACCTGCGTGTCGAATTTGCCGAAGCCGCGACTCGCAATGCCATAGACGGCGTGGACCTGCTCGTCATAGGTGAACTCGTTGTTCAGGTTCGCGTCTGGCATAAACGCGTCCTCGGTGTAATCGAACGTCTCCGAGTAAAACGTATTGTCGAGCTGGCGGAGGGTGCCTTTATAGCCGGTTTCGAGCCGTGTGCCTTCGCCGAGCGGGCGTGTGTAATCGACCTGAGCCGTCCATTCGTTCTCGTTGCTGTCGAGGTCGTTGGTTTGCAGATCCGGCGTGTTGTCGGCTGGCTCGCCGTCGAGTGTCAGGTCCTGCTGACGGAACTCGTCGAAGTCGTTGTCGATGGAGCGGTTGAAGCGCAGGTCGGCTGACAGTTCATGCTGTGACGCCTCAATGGTGCGCTTGAAGCCGAGCTTGTAATCCATGTTGAAGCCGTCCGACTCGCTTGTTGTGATACGGTCGTAGCGGCCCATCGCGTCGCGGTCGGCATCCAGCATGAAGTTGCTGTAGGTGCTGCTGCGGTCGCCGCCGCGCTGGCTCAGCATCGCCGAAGCCGAGAGCACATCCTTGTCGCTCAGCGAATAATCGAGCGTGGTGTTGAGCACGTGCGAGGTGCGGTTGCGCAGGCCGAAGTTGTCCTGGTCGAGGTAGGTCAGCGGATCCAGGTAGCGGTTCTCGCGGAAGTTGAAGCCTTCGTCGTTGCGGTCTTCGTAGCGGAAGCCGTAGTTGGCAAAGAGGCTCATCTTGCCTTGCTGGTAATTAACATTACCCGAAGCGTTGTACTTGTCGCCTGTGCCAGCGCCGAGGCTGAGGCCGCCACCCAGGCCGAGGTCGGCGTCCTGCTTCATCACGATGTTGAGGATGCCTGCCATACCTTCGGGGTCGTACTTCGCCGACGGGTTCGGGATGACCTCGACTTTCTCGATCATGCTGGCAGGCAACTGCTGGAGGAACGACGCCAGAAATTCGCCGCGCATGGGCGAGGGCTTGCCGTTGATGAGGATGGCGACGTTCTGGTTGCCGCGCAGGCTCACCTTGCCGTCGATGTCTACCTCGACCGACGGAACGTTTTGCAGCACATCCGTTGCCGTGCCGCCCGTTGAGATCGGCTGGTCCTTGACGTTGTAGACGGTGCGGTCGATGGCAAACTCGACGGTTTCGCGCTCGCCCGTCACTTCGACTTCAGCCAACTGCTGGGTGTCTGCCATGAGACGGATGGTGCCGAGGTCGGCTTTCGGCGCTTCGCGGGTCAGGGCGAGCATATCGGTCGAATACGTGGCGTAGCCGATGAAGCTGACGCGGACGTAGTACTGCCCCGGACGCAGCCGGTCGATGACAAAGCTACCGTCGGCATCGGTGACGGCTCCGGTAACAAGCGTCGAATCCGACCCCTGCCAGACGGCGACGGTGGCGGTGGCGATGGGGCTGCTGCCCGCATCATCCACGACAGTGCCATGGATTTCGCCGACGAGCATTTGCTGCATCCGCTCGCCCATCTGCCCGGTCGGGCGTTGCTGGGCGGTGGCAATGGTGGGAACAGCAAGAAGGAGAAGGAACAGGAGCCAGGCTCCTTTCTGTATAGATATTTTCATGGAGGTTCGGGCCTCTAAAACGTCAGGTGGGTGGGATGCCCTGTGGCAAAGGGGTATGCAAACCATACCGATGAACGTCTCATTAGACGCCGCCGTATAGCGTCCCATTCCATTTCCTGTTGCAACAGGTTTGTGATTATATCGTGGAGACACTGAGTTGCAGAAAAAACCGTCCCGCAGCGGCCCGAAAATGAGTTGCCCGTCCCATTCATTTCGCGTAAGTTGTCGACCCTTCTTTTTGCAAAACCGATCTTTCGCAAGAGGTCTTTATGTTTTCAGCCGAAGTGTATCAGCGTCGCCGTCAGCAACTCCAACAACAACTCGACGGTGGCCTTGTGGTGCTGCTGGGCAACGACGAAAGCCCGATGAACTACCGGGCCAACCCGTATCCCTTCCGGCAAGACAGCGATTTCATCTACTTCGTCGGAGCCGACTGGCCCGGCCTCGCTGCGGTCATTGATGTAGATGCCGGAAGCACGACGCTCTTCGGTAACGACCTCAGCCTCGACGACATCGTCTGGATGGGGCCGCATCCGACGGTGGCCGAGCGAGCCGAGCGGAGCGGCATCGAACAAACCGCGCCGTGGGAAGCGTTGAGCCAGATCATTAAGCAGGCCGCGAACCAGGGGCGTGTCATTCACTACCCGCCACCTTACCGCGCCGACAACACGCAGAAGTTGGCCGCATGGTTGGGGTGCTCGCCTGATGAAGTACTTGACGGGGCCTCGCTGCCGCTTATCACGGCGATTGTGGCGCAGCGCTCGGTGAAATCAGACGCCGAGATTACAGCCATCGAAGAAGCCATCGGCGTAGCGCATGCGATGCACACGGCGGTGATGCGCGAGGCAAAGGCAGGCATGACGGAGGCCGAGATTGCGGGGCTCGTGGAAGGCATTGCCATCGCGGGTGGCGGCAGGCTTTCCTTCCCGCTGATCCTTTCGAATCACGGCGAGATTCTGCACAACCACCATCACACCAACACCCTGCAACGCGGCGACCTTGTCGTCTGCGATGGCGGAGCGGCGATTCCATCGTATTACGCCAGCGACATCACCCGCACCTTTCCCATCGGTGGCTCATTCAGCACGCAGCAAGCCGAAATCTATCAGATTGTGTTGGATGCGCAGGAAGCCGCTATCGCTGCCACACGACCCGACGTGCTTTTCCGAGATGTGCACCTGCTTGCGGCCCGCCACCTGACCGAAGGACTCAAAGGGCTCGGCCTGATGCGTGGCGACATAGATGAAGCTGTCGCCGCCGGGGCGCACGCCCTGTTCTTCCCGCACGGCCTCGGCCACATGATGGGCCTTGACGTGCACGACATGGAGGGCCTCGGCGAAGACCACGTGGGCTACGACGACGAGATCCAGCGGAGCAACCAGTTTGGCCTGAGCGCCCTACGTCTTGGCAAGCGGCTTCAGCCTGGCTACGTCGTCACCGTCGAGCCTGGCCTGTACTTCATCCCGGCGCTCATCGACCAGTGGCAGGCCGATAACCAGCACGCCGACTTCATCGACTATGACCGCGTGGCGGATTTCCGCGACTTCGGCGGGGTGCGCATCGAAGACGATGTGCTCGTCACCGAGGACGGCTTGCGTATCCTCGGGCCGCCCATCCCGAAGCACATCGACGAGGTAGAAGCGTTGCTCGCGGATTCCTGAGGCGAGCGCCTATTGCTCTAGCACATTATTGCTCCAGCACATTTACGGCTTTGACCATGCCGTCGTCGAGATCCTCGGTGCGCACGATGTGGAAGCCGAGCTTGCGGGCTACACGTTGCATGGGGCCGTTTTGCGTCAGGATGTCGGCCATGATACGATCCAGTCCGAAATCCTGCCCGACCTGGACGAGCCGCCGCAGCAGTTCTGTACCGAGCCCCTGTCCCTGAATCTCATCGGGGACGAGGAGGGCAAACTCCGCGTCTTTCGTGCCCGGCAACGTCGTCAGGCGTCCGATGCCGATGATCTTCGGGCCGGTTTCGGGATCTTGCTGTTCGGCTACGAGCGCCATCTCGCGGTCGTAATCGATGAAACTGAGCCGGGCCAGGCGGGAGTGCGCCACGCGCTTGCTGTAGTCAATCTGACCAGCGTAGCGCAGATACACGCTCCGCTCCGACAGCGTTTTGTGGAAATCCACGACGAGCGGCTCGTCTTCCGGGCGAATGGGCCGAATCGTGACTGAAGTGCCATCCCGCAACGTGTGCGTACCGACGTACCGGCGCGGATAGGGCCGAATCGCCAGCTTTTGCAGATCCCCTGGCTCCACATCGGGATCATACAGGACCACGCGGGCATCAAGGACGAGCAGCCGCTCGGGCGAGGCCAACAGCGGGTTGATGTCGATTTCTTTGATAAAGCGCTGCTCGACGACGAGCTGGCTGAAGCGAACCATCAGTTCTTCGAGCGCCTCCAGGTCCACCGGGTCACGTCCGCGGACGCCCTGCAGGGCTTCGTAGATAGTCGTTTGCTCCATCATGCGGCGGGCCAGCGTCGTCGTCAGCGGCGGGAGGCCCAGGGCGCGGTCCTTATACACTTCGACGAGTGAACCACCCGACCCGAACAGGAGCACCGGCCCGAACTGCACATCCAGGCTGCTGCCGATGATGAGTTCATAGCCATCCAGGCGCACCATCGGCTGTACGCTCACCCCGTCGAACCCGTCGGAGTGCTTCGCTTCGACGCCGGCTTTTATTTCGTCAAATGCCTGCCGCACGGCTTTCTCGGTGCGCAGGTTGAGCTTCACGCCGCCCACATCGGTTTTGTGCGTGACGGTGTAGGAATGCAGCTTGAGCACCACGGGATAGCCCATCTCTTCCGCATGGGCAATGGCTTCCTCGGCCTCTTCGGCCACCTGCATTTCCGTCGTCGGAATGCCATAGGCGGCCAGCAATTCTTTCGACTCTGCCTCAGTGAGCAGCGTCCGTCCTGCCTCGCGGGCCGCTGCGATGATCTGGGTGGCCTTGTTGAAGCCAGCCGTTCCATCCAGATGCTCGGGCAGCGTAGGCGTCTGATAGAGCGCCTGCAAGTTGTAG
>DATGCC010000560.1:0-8594 GCA_035312345.1 Rhodothermales bacterium | reverse complement strand
CACGCCCTGATCGACACCGCTACCGTGCAGATCGTTCCTGCCGTGCAAAAGGTCGGCGAGGAATTGCTTTACGAACTCTTTCCCGCACAGCAGCATCTAATCGGCGTCATTGATGAAACGACAGACGCTGATGAGGAGTCGTGCGAAGGGGCCCTCCTTCCCGTGGACTACTACTTCATGACCTCGTTGCTCAATCCGCACAATGTGGAGTTCATGAAGACGTTTGACGCCATGCATCGGGAGATCGCTCAGGATACCAGTCAAACGTTCGACCATACGTTTGCGAGCATCCAGCGGCGGGCGGCGGAGCGTCCTTCGGCCAGCACCCCCGAGGCCATTCTTGACACGGGGCAGACGGCTGAGCTTATACAAGGGCGCGACAAAGGGGGGAATGTGTACCACGTACCTCGTGGCACACACGTTCTACTGCTCGACTGGGTAGATGACGGCAATGCGCCGTCCATCAAAGCGAAAGTGCATATCCTCACCGGGCCCTACCGCGGTAAGGTGCTCTATGTCGATGGAAGATATGTCAAGTTAAATTAGCCCGATACACCGCATGAGCACCAGGAAACATACCGAGGACAAAGCAACTACCCAACAACAGGAACGCATGCCGAGGTACGTGCTCGTCGGCATCGCCGCCTACGAACTGCTCGTTATCGCGCTCTTGGCCTGGGAATTGTATATCTCATCCTTCCGCTCCACCGACCAAGTGTTACTGCTGCTGGCCCTGTCCATTCTGCCGGTCGTTCTGGAGGGAGTCAGACTTATATTCAGCAAGATCAAAATTGGCGATATCGAACTCACGACCAGAGAATGGAAGCAACTCAAGACCGACGTCAAGAAGATAGAGAATCTGCAGAAAAGCCTGATTGGCTCGGCCTCAACCGCGGACCTGGCGCTCTATCCCCTCATTGGCGGCCCCGATGCCTTCGCCCGGGATCGGCTTACGCGCGATAGGCCGCACCTTATTATTGGCTCCAAGGACTTTGCAGCCAACATCGTCGTAGCCAGGCTCCTAGAGCAGTTTATCAAAGAAAGCAGCCTGGATGTTCACGTCGACGCGCGCATTCCTAATGGCGGAACGGTGACGAACTACGCGAGCTTGATCAACGGATGGATCGATCTGTTTGTCGGCTATACGGGAACGGGCTGTCTCTTTCTCAGAATTGATCCCCGCGGGAAAACGCAGGACGCAATACATGATGAGCTCAACAACCTGTCCAAAGCACGCTTCCAGTTCGAGTGGTTGCCGCCGCTGGGCACGCGGACCAATTACTGCCTGGTCATAAGGAAGGAAGCCGCAGAAAAAAACGGGGTGGAGCAAATCTCGGATCTTCGTGCGAGGAATGGCACCCTGCGCTTCTGCGGCAATTACGAGTTTATGAATCGTTACGACGGGCTGCTGGGCTTGAAAGCTAAGTACCAGTTACGCTTCGCGCGAGAATCGGTCTGCTCGTATGATGCGCGCTACACCCTGCTGGATGCCGAAGAGGCTGACCTCACCGATGGATATACAACCGATCTGGAAATCACAGAGCTTGATCTGATCCAGCTAGACGACGACAAAGCGTTCTTTCCCCACTACATGGAGACCCCAATCGCTCGAAGCGAAGCACTCGATACCGTCGAAGGCCTCCGCGAGACGCTCGAAGCTTTTTCGGAGTTGAATTGGGAGAACGAGGACATCAGGTACCTCATCCAGGAGTATCGCGACGGCCACCTGGACAAAGCCGTCGAAAGCACGTTGGCGAGTAAGTTAAACGCGCAAGCACGCTCGTGAGATAGAGTTCATCCGTAGGCGGCATCCCCACCGTATTGCAAAGTCATCTATGAGATGCATAATACCGACCCTTGTGCTGCTGATCTGCTTTGGATATAAGGCAGCTGCCGCGCAGGATGCAGTAACCGTCGGGTCGAAAATATTTACAGAATCCGTCATCCTCGGTGACATGGCCGAGGTACTGATCGAAGACAAGGGGGTGCCAGCACAGCACCGCCAGGAACTTGGCGGCACGCGCTTCTTGTGGGCTGCCCTCCTCAGTGGCGAGATCGATATCTACCCAGAATACACGGGAACGGTGCTGCAGGAGATCTACGCCGGGCGTGATATCAACCCCGACAACCTGCATGAGGTGCTGCGGGCCGATGGCGTTGCCATGACCACGCCGCTGGGATTCAACAACACGTATGCGGTCGGCATGCAGCGCAACGTGGCAGATTCGCTTGGCATCCATTCCATTTCCGACCTCCGCGCTCACCCCAATGTGACCTTGGGATTCAGCAACGAGTTCATAGATCGCGGAGACGGGTGGCCGGGAATGCGGCGTGCGTACAATCTGCCACATACCGGCGTTCGAGGTATGGACCACGACCTCTCGTACCAAGCCCTGATGAGTGGGGCGATCGACGCTACCGACCTGTATTCCACGGACGCAGAGATACGTCACTATGACCTCCTCGTGCTCGAAGATGATCTGGAGTACTTCCCCGCATACGAAGCCGTCTATCTCTACCGTCTCGACATGCCCGTGGAGGCTATCTCAGCACTAGACACACTGACGGGCGCTATATCTGTCGAAGAGATGATCTCCATGAACGCCAGAGCCAGTATCGACCGGACACCTGAGTGGCAGATTGCGGCGGACTTTCTCCGGGAAAGCATGGGGCTATCCATCGAGCAGGTTGGCGCAGTTCCATCGTTCGTAGGTAGAATTTGGCAACACACCAAAGAGCATCTCTTCCTCGTTGCAATTTCGCTGGTGGCGGCTATGCTCGTTGCCATTCCGCTCGGCGTGATAGCGGCAAAGGTATCGGCCCTGGAAAAGGTGATCCTGGGCACCGTCGGTGTCATCTACACGATTCCGTCGCTGGCGCTGCTGGTGTTTATGATTCCGCTCCTCGGCATCGGCGGACCGCCAGCCATGGTGGCGCTCTTTCTCTACAGCCTCCTCCCTATCGTCCGCAATACCCATGCAGGCTTAAATGATATCCCGCGTCCGCTGCTTGAATCCGCCGAGGCGCTCGGCCTGCCGTCGATGACGCGGCTCCGACAGATCGAGTTACCCCTGGCGGCGCGTTCGATTCTTGCGGGCATCCAAACCTCAGCCGTCATCAACGTAGGCACGGCAACGCTGGGCGCACTTATCGGCGCGGGCGGCTACGGGCAGCCCATCCTGACCGGCATCCGCCTCGATGACACCAGCCTCATCCTGCAAGGAGCCATCCCTGCTGCCGTGCTGGCCCTGCTCGTGCAGGGCCTTTTCGACCTCGCTGAGCGTGTGGTGGTAGCGAAAGGGCTTCGGCTGTGAGGCAGGACGGATGTATGGGGCAAGGAGGAGAAAGCGGAGAAGTTTTCAACCTGATCCGCTATGCACGAGAACCACAAATAGCCTTCTCCAGTTGGATCTCCCCCACACTGGAAGACGAAGAAACCTTAATGCATGTCAGATACATTCGATGAACTGAAGCGCTTGCTCGCACGCGTCGCGGACCTGGACGCGGCAGCGGCGGTGCTGGAATGGGACCAGGAAACCTACATGCCCGGCGGCGCGGCGACAGCGCGAGCCCATCAGATCGCCACACTGCGGACCCTCTCGCACGAATATTTTACCTCGGACGATGTCGGTACGCTACTGGACAAGCTGGAACCAGAAACAAGCGGTCTTGACGCCACCTCAACCGAGGCGAGCCTGATCCGGGTAGCACAGCGCGATTTTGACCGGGCGCGTAAGCTCCCGTCGACACTAGTTACGGAGATGGCGGTAGCGGTTTCGCACGCAAAAAACGCCTGGCGCGAGGCTCGGGAAACCAATACCTACGCCATCTTCGCACCCTACCTCGCCCGCCTCATCGACCTGAATGTGCAGAAAGCGGAAGCGCTGGGCTACGCCGAACAACGCTATGACGCCTTGCTGGATGAGTACGAACCAGGCATGACAACCTCCACCATCGAGACGGTTTTCGAGGCGTTGCGGGAGCGGCTTGTGCCCATCGTGCAGGCCATCGCGGCGCACCCCGCCCCGGAAGACGGCTTTCTGTATGCGTCCTACGACACGCAGAAGCAGTGGGACTTCGGTATGGCCGTGCTGCGCGATCTCGGCTATGACTTCGACCGGGGCCGCCAGGACCTCTCGGCGCACCCGTTCACGACTTCGTTCTCCATCCACGATGTGCGCCTCACCACCCGCGTTGCCGAACACTTCTTCCCAACCTCGCTCTTCGGCACGATTCACGAAGCCGGGCACGGGCTCTACGAACAAGGCATCGACCCCAGCCTCGACCGTACACCGCTGGCCGATGGCACCTCGCTGGGCATGCACGAGTCACAGTCGCGCCTGTGGGAGAACATGGTTGGGCGCAGCCGTCCCTTCTGGCAGCACTACTATGCAAAGCTCCAGCAGCTTTTCCCTGATTCCCTGGCGGATGTCTCACTCGACACGTTCTACCGGGGCATCAACAAAGTCGCGCCCTCGCTCATCCGGGTGGAAGCCGACGAGGTGACGTACAACCTGCACATCATGCTGCGTTTCGAGTTGGAGAAAGACATGATCGAGGGCCGCGTCTCCATAGAGGACCTGCCCGATTTGTGGAACACCCGGATGGAGCAATACCTCGGCCTGCGCCCGGACACCAACGCCGATGGCGTGCTTCAGGATATCCACTGGTCGCTGGGTGCGCTGGGCTACTTCCCTACGTATGCGCTGGGTAACCTGATGTCCGCCCAACTCTTCGATCAGGCCCGCCAGGATCTACCTAACCTGGAAGATCAGATTGCTGCCGGGCAGTTTGACAGCCTCCTCCACTGGTTACGCACCCACATTCACCATCATGGACGTAAGATCGAAGCGCTCGATTTGTTGAAGCAGGTAACGAATGAAGAACTGTCAGCAGAACCCTGGCTGGCCTACATCCGCGAGAAGTACAGCGGGATCTATGCATCCTTATAGCGAGGACGTGATCGAGATGGAAGCATGAGGGTTCAGGTTGGTTCAAAGCGGCGCGCTTCCTATCAACCCAGGTAACGAAATGGAAAACCGCTTTGGCTCCTGCTCATATTATTGCTTTCTTTCTCGCTCATTGCCTCAAACACCCAATCACCCCTACCCATCGGAAATACCATGGAGACCAATACCCCGTTTGCTGTAGAGTACCACAGTGAGACCCCCGAACTGACAGACACCTTGAAGGAAAAGGTGGAACAGCGGTTGCAGAAGCTGGCCAAGCGTCATCACGACATCACCGGTGCTTCGCTATCTGTGGATCTGCAAAGCCATGACGACACCTCCTCCTACACCACGTATCGGGTGCGCCTCGTGGTCTATCAACGCCCGGAGAATGTAGCAGCCGTACGCGAGGAGGATTCTGTGGCAGCAGCCCTCAAAGAGGTGTTGGATGCCGTAGAACGGCAGGTGCGCGAACGCCGCGAACGCCAGCGCGAGCGCCACCGGGCACGCCGGTCTTGAGGAGCGGAAGAAAAGGCGAATGGGGCAAGGAAGAAAAAGATTGAGAATCACGCAACTTTGACTTTTGCGACCCTCCCTTTCCCAGACCTACTCGTCGCGGCCCAGGGTACGTTTCCAGGGCCTTTGCTGGCGGGAGGTTTTCTCTACGCGGGTGCCCTGTTGCTTCATCATATCCTCGCGCAGATAGATCGTCATATACCCCTTCATTTTGTGCTTCTCTATGCCCAGCAGATCAGCCAGTTCGAAGAGTTCAGAGAAGTTAAACGAGGCGGGCAGGGACTCATAGAACGCCAGCGCATCTTCGCTGATATCCGGTTTGTCTTCCTCCTCCGCCAAGGCCGACCCCGGTGGCGAGAGATCCAGCCCTTCGAGGTCGGAGACATCCTCACCCGCTTGCATGTAGGTATCGATGTAGAGCCGCAACAGAGACACCTCTTCCCGGAGGGTAATATTCTCCCGGCTTAGCCGCTCATTCTCATCGTGCAAGGCAGCTAGCTCTTTGAAGAGTTCTTTTAGTCCCTCCGTTAACTCCTGATATCTTTTGGCGAGATTTTGGTCCATTACAAACGGGACGAGCCATGCACCCCTCGACAAGGGCACGTGCTGATTAGGCAAGAGAATGCGAAAGCGTGCAGCAGCTCCACCGGCTGGTCAAGGTAAGGGCATCCGGCCTTGTCGGTCAAGGCGCGAGCACCTAGAATGGTAGCCTCGTACTAGGTTTCGTCCATTCAAAGAAAGTCTTAACCCGTGACGGCGTTTCTAACACGAAATACCCCGGCAGGTTTTTCAGGCCTGCCGGGGTGTTTTGCTTGCATGGATGAATCGAGATAGGCTAACGCGGGGTGATGGTGACACGGATAATTTCGGCATTGGGGCGATACGTGAACCCATCATCGCTGCCGCCATTGCCGATGCGGACGATGGCTCCTTCCCCTGGCCCGCCGGTATCAGGAGCGGCCTGACGGATGACCTGATTCAACCCAACGCCCGGCTCCTCATCCTCCTCGGTGCCCGCATCATAGAGCGCGACCTGCGCCGTCACGTCACCGCTGATGGGCATCCCTGAGGCATCGAACAGAGCCAGCCCTTCTGGTGCAAAGCCATAATATAGGTCGTTGGACTGGACAAACATCGTCGCAAAGGACAGCCGGTCGCCCGGTGCTGCTTCAATATCGAAGGTAAATGACTCGCCCGGTGCGATGGGCGGCGGACCAAAGGCACCGGAATCACGGACGTCATCGGCTGCTTCCAGCAGCGCCACGGCGGCATCTGGCACGCCATCCTCAGCAATGGCTTCGATGCCTGCGTTGGCAGCCTGTCCAATGGCGTGCAACTGGAAACCCGCTTCATGCACTGCGTAGGCTCCCGGCGAAAGTGGCACGGTGACCCCGGCCATGGTGCCCAACGTTTCGTTCAACGTGACAGGTGCCCCATCCTCAGCGATTTCTTCAATGCCTTCGCTGGCAGCGGCCCCCACCTCATGAAACTGGAAACCTTCCCCATAAACAGCATAGGTCCCCGGCGAAAGCACCGCAGGCTTCCCACCCTCTGACGTCTGAAGCGTGGTGGCCGTCGATACATTTTCGACGCGCACCGTAAAGGTGGTATTGCCATCATGGGAAAGCGTGACCCGGATCACATCCGCTTTATTGGGATAGGAAAACCCGTCGTCGCTGGCACCATCGGCGATGCGCACCACAATGCCCTCACCCGCTCCTCCGGTATCGGGGGCAGGCTGGCGAGGGGCTTGATTCGATCCTACACCGGGCTCCTGGTCTGCTTCGGTACCCGCATCGTACAGGAATAGATGGCTGGTCACGTCGCCCGTAACCGCCGATCCATCGGCATTATAAAGCGACAGCCCTTCGGCTGGAAAGGCATAATACAGGTCGTTGGACTGGACGAACATCGTCGCAAAGTTAAGCCGTGTACCAGAGCCAGGCGTAATCGCAGGACCAGCACTGAAACTGAATTCGTAGGCTCCGCCGGGCATGAGCGGCCCCGCATTACCTGCACCTTCAGGCGTGTTGAAAACACCGTGCTTGAGTACCGGGAAGCCCGATCCCACATTTTCTATCGTGACGGTGAACTGATCGGTCATCTCGACCGGGTCCATGGAGTCGCTGTCGCAGCCAGCGATCAGCAACATTGCAAACAACAAGGGAATACCTATTTTCCGTACCATCGTATCTTCCGTTTAGCGGTAAATTTTCGTCGAAACGGTGCCTGTGCGACACACAATGACAGCATACGGAGTAGGTATCACGAAACGATAACACAGCATTCATCATTGATTAAACTGATGCAACGAGACCGTCACGCTACCGGACGGATGTAACTGATTGCCTCATCAGAGCCGGGAAGCCGAGTTTTTGGTGATTCGCTCTGTGACCTGTATATTTAACCCTCCTCCACTGCTTGCTTATTCTGTAGCCCCATGAAGTCCCCTGTTGCTCGTTCTATTCTGGCCCTGCTCTTCGGGGCTATGCTGGCTACGCCGCTGGTCCTGCGCCACCTCAATGAGGACAAAGAAGCCGAACGCTTCGTCGATACCGAAACGGCGATGGCGCGCTATGGCTTTTATCTCGAAGAAGTCGCCCAGGAGGTCGGTATCGACTTTACGCATCAGGCTCCCACGCTCGACCCCAAGCTCAACCACATCATGACGCAGGTCGCTTCGGTAGGCGCGTCGGTGTCGGTGGCCGACTTCGACAAAGATGGCTGGCAAGATCTGTATGTGACCAACAGCGGCGAAGGCAGCCAGAACGCCCTCTACCGTAACAAGGGTGACGGCACGTTTGAAGATGTAGCTCCCTCGCTCGGCCTCGCCGATGTCAACCAGCTAGAGACAGGCGTGTCGATGGGGTCCGTCTGGGGCGACTATGACAACGACGGCTACGAAGACCTTTTCCTCTACAAATGGGGCCGCCCCCTCCTCTTCCACAACGACGCCGGGCAGGGCTTCACGCCAGTCACCGATGCAGTCGGGCTGCCAGCATGGGTCAATGCCAACACCGCCATCTGGTTCGACTACGACCGCGACGGGTTGCTCGATCTGTTCTTCGGGGGCTACTACCCGGAACACCTCAACCTCTGGAAGCTGGAGACGACGCGGATCATGCCGGA
>DATGCC010000559.1:0-10282 GCA_035312345.1 Rhodothermales bacterium | reverse complement strand
GATGCTATGGGCCAGCAAGCCCACCTGGTTAATGTGGATCAGGCTGAAGCCATTGCCAATTTCTGCCGCAACGTACCCGACGCCGACCTGGAAGCGATGCTACGCCTCGTTGAAGAAGCCATCGAGTTGGTCGAACGCAACGTACATCTGAACCTTCTCCTGACAGCCCTCGCCATGGCGCTGGGCCGAGCCATGCGCGGATCGCACTCCGGCCACCTCTACATGCCTCTTGCCGAGCAGGACGCCTTCGCGGTGGGGTAATACAGAGCCTATGAGTCTATAAGTCTATGAAACTAAGATCCGTAGCCTCATAGACTCTTTGATTCTCAGACGCGCAGGCTCCTACCTGGGATCATCCATGTGAAGCAGGCGTGAACGTTGCCGCGTTTCGCACGTTAGTTGGATTCCTTTTCTCAGTAAACAGCTTTTGTAGATAGATATGGCTTGTGGTGGATCCTGTGGCAGTGGCGGCGGATGCGGTAGTGGGGGCGGCTGTAGTACGGGTGGATGCGGCACCGGCGACTGCCCCGCTATGCACGTCTTCGACTGGCTCAACGACATTGGTGTCAACCAGCCCGCCGTGGTGTACGACCTCATTGAGGTGACGTTCAAAAATGGGCGCAAAGGTATTTACCGCAACACCCGCGACCTGGATGTGCAGACGGGCGATTTCGTCATTGTACAGGCGGATCGCGGGATCGACTTTGGCACCGTGCACATGACGGGCGAGTTGGTCCGGCTGCGGGTCAAGTCGAAAGGCAAAGCCGAAAACGAAGACTTCGCCAACATCGTTCGACTGGCTACCCTCAGCGACATCAAGCGGTGGGAAAGCAACCGCGAAGCCGAAAGCGAGGCCTTCTACATCGCCCGCACCGCCATCGACCGGCTCGATTTGCCGATGAAGCTGGTTGATGTAGAATGGCAGTTCGATCAGAAGAAGGTAACGTTCTACTTCACCGCCGAGCACCGCGTCGACTTTCGGCAGTTGGTGCGCGACCTGGCCCGCCGCTTCCGCACGCGCGTCGAACTTCGGCAGATTGGTGCGCGCGACGAGGCGGCCCGCACCGGCGGCATTGGTTCGTGTGGACGGGAGCTCTGTTGCTCTACCTGGCTCCAGGAGTTTAAGCCGGTCTCCACGCAGGCGGCCAAAGTGCAAAACCTGCCCCTCAACCCGGTACGCCTCAGCGGCCAATGTGGCCGTCTCAAGTGCTGCCTCAACTACGAGTTGGAGCAGTATATGAGTGCCCTCAGCCAGTTTCCGCGCGTCGATACGCCCATCACTACGACCTACGGCTCTGGAAGCATCCAGAAGCTGGATATCTTCAAAAACGTCGTCTGGATCCAGTACGAGGATGGCTCCTGGGAAGACCGCCCGCTCGCCGAAGTCCAAGCCATCCTCGGCACAAGCGATACGCCTCCTGGCGATGGTGCTCCCGGCCAGCCTGCCAGTAATCCAAAGCCAAAAAGAAACAACCGCAACGGTAACAACAAACGATCAAAAAAAGGAAAAGGCGGAAAGAAATAGCAAAACCAAAACCTTTCTTTTCAAGCGTGCTCCCAGTTTTCCAGTCCAATATACTGCCCTCTTTTTCCCGAACGACGACCTTATCATCTATGACGCATTCCTTTGACCTCCTGGATACGCCGTATGCGCTCACACGGGAGCACGGTGCTTTTTTTCGAGAGCACGGATATATCAAACTTAAGGATGTGCTTTCACCTGACGTGCTCCAGCATTACGCATCCCTGATTACAGAGGAGGTCCTTGCTCGGAATCCTCTCAAGGACAAACCGATGTCGGAGCGCACCACGTATGAGAAGGCGTTCTTGCAAATCATCAACCTGTGGCGGGTACATACGGTAGTACGCCGCTTTGTCTTTAGCGCTCGTCTGGCGCGGATTGCGACCCACTTGATGGGCGTGCAAGGCGTCCGTCTCTACCACGACCAGGCACTCTACAAAGAACCGGGCGGCGGTTTCACTCCCTGGCACGCGGATCAGTATTACTGGCCCTTAAGCACGCCTCATACCTGCACCGTCTGGATCCCGCTCCAGGCCACGCCGCTAGAGATGGGACCACTATCATTCAGCGTAGGCAGCCACCACTTCGAGCACGGGCGCAACCTCGCCATCAGCGACGAGAGCGAGGCAACGCTGCAACAGACGCTGGCCGACCAAAACTTCGAGCATGTCACCGAACCGTTTGACCTCGGCGAAGTCAGCTTTCACAGCGGCTGGACGTTCCACCGGGCCGGCCCCAATACCACTGCCCAGCCCCGTGCCGTCATGACGATTATTTATATGGCCGATGGTATCCGGCTCATTGAGCCGCAACGGAGCGAGCAGCACAACGATGCAGCAGCCTTTCTGCCAGGCCTACGCCCTGGCGACAAGGCCGCCACGCCGCTCAACCCGCTACTCTACCACGAGGATTGGGAGCAAAAGAAATAATCGCCGAGAAATTCAGGCAGGAGCGTATCAGAGCACTTTAATCCTCCCACACTCAATTCGAGCGGGTCGGAATGTTGCCGGATTTGTCGGAGATGATGACCTCGACGCGGCGATTTAGCTGGCGACCGGTAGCCGTCCCATTGGTGGCTTTCGGATATTCCTCGCCGTAGCCTATCGTACGCACCCGCGAGTCGCCAATGCCTCGGGCGACGAGCGCCGTCTTCACGGACATGGCCCGGCGGCTCGACAGATCCAGGTTGTATTCATTCGACCCTGTGTTGTCGGTGAACCCCTCAATCAGTACGTTGCGCTCGGGATATTCGTTGAGAAAGTTGGCTAGCTCGTCAATGGCACGTTGAGCACCGGGTTTGAGATCGGCTTTGTCGACGTCGAAGAGCACATCGCTGAGCGTGAGGACGAGGCCACGGGCGGTCTGCTCGGCTTCCAGTTCGGCGATGCGGTTGGCAAGTTCCTGTGCACGAGCCAGCGCCTGCTCGGCCTGCTGGCGGGCTAACTGGGCTTCTTGGGCTTTTTGCTCGGCCAGTTCCCGGTTCGATTCGGCTTCTGCGGCGCGGCGTTCCGCCTCGCGGCGGCTGGCTTCAGCTTCCGCACGGGCGGCCTCCGCTTCTACGGTGCGTGCTTCGAGTTGGACCTCTTTGCGCTCTACTTCGGCGCGTTTGATGGACGCCTCAGCTTGCTTGAGCCGGGCTGTTTCACGCGCGATGGCGACGCGCTGCTTGGCCAGATACGCGTAGTGCTCCACTTCTTCAGGATCGGCTCCATCATGGAGCAGTTGCTCACTACGACGCAAGTCCGCTTCGGCTGCTTGCAACACATCGGGAGCGTTGGCGACGACATCAGGGTCCGAAGCAGCATCGGCGTAAGAGGCGCGGGATTCGTCCACCAGCGGGTTATAGCGTGGTGGTCCCCCACAGCCTGCCACCAGAAGGCTTCCGGCAAAGAGGATGACCAGGAGAAGAGATGTATACCGTGTACACGCGGATATTTTCATGACTGTATCATAGCTGAATGCAAAGGGGCAGGAGGAAAAAAGCAGCAATGTTATCCGTTCTTCTTACGCGCAATTTCCTGACGAAGCGTCTCAATACTCTCTTGAAGCTCCCGCGCAGCCGCCTGGGTCTTGGCCGAGCGCGCTTTGACTTCAGCGAGTTTGGCATCGACCATCGCTTCCTTCGCCAGCCAACCAGCGCGCTCGTTGTCTTTCTTTGCAATGGCGGTCTTAGCGGCTTCCAGTTTTTGCTCTGCCGTTTGCAACTCCAGTGGGGCATACTCCTGCGCTCCAACCTCGCGGGCCTGCTTGACGGTTTCATTGGCCGTAGCCAGCGTGGCCGTCAACTGCGGCGAGGGCGGCTGGGCCGTGGCACACCCCCCCAGCAGGAGGATGCACGCGATCACACCGCTTGCAATCAGGCTCGATGGGGGACGAGTCGGCAAGATGTTCATTAGTTCTACCATTGAGTGGAGGAGATAAGGCTTGAGCAACAACCCTTAAACATAGCCGCAGGATGCCCGGGCTACCATAGCAGTCCGCGATATAACGAAAACGTTTCTATAAAACGGGCTTGTTGAACCTTTGCACGTGCGTTAGCTCACGAGAAAGCACCCTAGCATATATACATATAACAAGACCGCCGAGGGCTTCATGATGAGTCCTCGGCGGTGCTTGTTGTCTAGCAGGGGTACTTCTTACTGGTGACCGTTATGCGAAACGGCGTTCAGGTCGGCCTGGATTTCCTGCAGTACCCGCTCATGGCGATCCTCCCGTTGCATCAGCACCTTGTGCTCCTCACGCAGTTCGAAAATCTGCTCTTGTTGCTCGCGGGTGGTCTTCGCCAGATCTTCCAGTCGCTGCATACGTTGAGCAATGTCCTCTCGGACACTTCCGAAATCGTCCCGTATTTCTTGATAGGTTCGGTCATAGCGATCCACGCGTTCGGCGAGCAGCTTGTACTGCTCCCGCAGGCTTTCTAGTTCGCGGCTGGTAGCCTCGTATCGCTGCTGTGAGTTGAGGCCGGTACCCCGCCGCGCCTTGTTCAGGGCTGCGATAGCCAGTCCCAATGCAAGCAGGGTCAGTACGCCAGCAATGAGGGTGATGATCTGGAGCGTTTCTATAGGTAAGGTTTCCATAACGATGCCTCTCCATAGTTAGGAAGAACGTAGAGATACTGCTCCAAACCTCTGTTCTCTCTAGAGATCCCCTGGCGTCCGACCATATATTAACCGTCCTGTAATACACGCGCCCCGACAATCAGATCGTTACGCCTGTGAAGCGCGTCGTTACTTTTCTGATCGCTTATTCCTCCCCTAACATTCCTTCAAGTGTATCCAGGATATCGGTGGAGTCGGGGCGGACGAGAGCGATGATTGCGCTGTGATGCACAATCAAGTACGTCTTCTGTTGATAGGTAATTTCAAGGGCTTCCTTACGTAGAAAGAAGGCATGGTCGCCGGGATGGGCCTGAAGCGGCAGGTAGCGCACCACTTCTTTGGGCTCGGTCCATGGCTCGCCCTCGCTGTATTCGGGGTTGGGCATTACGTAGCCCGGCCCCACGCGAATCACGCGACCACTACGCACCTTTTCCCGCTCTGCGACCGAGGCTGGGAGCACAAGACCCGCTTCCGTCTGCTGCTCGCCCTCCTCCGGCGCAATCAGCACGCGATCCCCTACAATGATGAGTTCAGGCATGAGGCTAGAATACGTTTTTCGACAAGAGAAAATACAATGTAGACAACCAACGTGCTGACCCCATCCCGTTCTAGACCATGAAAAAAGCACAGCCGCTGGGGAGCAACTGTGCTTTCAACATTTTGCTAGCGTCTGGTGGGACGTACAAAACGCAGGGAGCAGATTAGCCCTAAAGGAGCTTGAAGACGATGAAGAGGATAAGGCTTACAACACCTGCTCCCACCGTCATCGCCTTGATCAGTTGATCGACACGATTCTTCATGAAGGGGGTGGAGGGTCTTGGGTGATTGTTACAACACGGTTTCAATTGTTAATATACAAACACATATGTGGAATGCAAGTTGCAAACCCTGTGTTTTTATAAAGATAATCGTCAGTTCATGCATTTTCTTAAACCTTCTAGCCTGGAGAATTTACAGCACACCCTATCCGGCTATTTCAGCCATTGCCTTTCGCAGGGGGATCACCTACTTTTTGGTGCTCCACCACCAGTCCTTCTTGCTCATTGACGATGACCATGCTCCTCCGTTTCCGCTGGCCTGCAGGCCTATTTTTCTGCCTCCTCGTAGCGTTGATCTTGGCCGTGCGCCCGGCTCCGCCCACTCCTTCATCTGCTCCGTCGCACCCCGATCCAGTGCGCGCCTACAATGGTATGGTCGTCTCGGCGCATGTGGAAGCCTCAAAGGCGGGCACCGAGGTGCTGCAAAAAGGCGGCAACGCGGTGGATGCAGCCGTGGCTACTGGCTTCGCGCTGGCAGTGACATATCCGGTGGCAGGCAACATTGGCGGCGGTGGCTTTATGGTCATTCGCTTTGCCGACGGCACCGCGACGACGTTCGATTATCGAGAGAAAGCCCCGATGGCGGCCTACCGCGACATGTACCTCGATGAAGAGGGTAACGCCGTGGCGGAATGGAGTCGGCGCGGCTATCTGGCCTCGGGTGTGCCCGGAGCCGTGGCGGGCCTGCTGAAAGCCTATGCCGAATACGGTAGTCTTCCGCTTGCCGAGGTGATGGCTCCGGCCATCCAGTTAGCCGAGGAGGGCTTCGCGCTCACCTATCGCCATGCCAACCGCTTTAATGGGTATCGCAGTGGATTCATGGAGTTCGAGAGCACGCGAAAGTACTTCACCAAGCCGGACACGCTCCTACGCTATGAAGAAGGTGAAGTGTTTGTCCAACAGGATCTGGCCGAGGTGCTCAAACGCATCCGCGACCAGGGCCGCGACGGGTTCTACAAAGGCAAAACGGCAGACCTGATCGTGGCGGAGATGGAACGCGGCGACGGCATTATCACGCACGAAGACCTGGCAACCTATGAGGCGGTGGAGCGTGCTCCCATCCTTGGCATGTACCGGGACCACAAAATCATTTCGATGGGGCCGCCTTCCTCAGGGGGCATCGCGCTGTTGCAGTTGCTCAACGCCGCCGAACCGCACGACATCTACCAGATGGGCTGGCACTCCAGCGCGACGGTACACCTGATGGGCGAGGCCATGCGCCGCGTCTATGCCGACCGCGCCGAGTGGCTGGGCGATCCAGACTTCTTCGAGGTGCCCATTGCGGAGTTGATCACTAAGGATTACATGGTGGCGCACCGCATGGCCGATTTCGACCCCCAGCAGGCCGACTCCAGCGCTGCTATCACCCACGGCGATCCCTACGCCTACGAATCCTCTGAGACGACTCACTACTCCGTAGTAGATCAGGAGGGCAACGCTGTCAGCGTGACGACGACTCTCAACGGCGGCTTTGGCTCGCGGGTCGTGGTCGATGGAGCCGGGTTCTTCCTCAACAACGAGATGGACGACTTCAGCGCCAAGCCGGGTGTACCCAACATGTTCGGCCTCGTGGGCACCGAAGCCAATGCCATTGCGCCAGAAAAACGCATGCTCTCGTCCATGACGCCGACCATCGTGGAAGATCCAGATGGTCGGCTGTTTATGGTGATCGGGACGCCGGGTGGCGCGACGATCATCACAACGGTTTTTCAGGTGATCATGAATGTGGTCGACCATGGCATGAACATTCAGGAAGCCGTGTCGGCCCCGCGTATTCATCACCAGTGGCTGCCCGATGTGCTGCGGGCTGAAGACTTTGCGCTGGCTGCCGATGTAGTGCACAATCTGGAGCAGCGCGGCTGGACCGTCCGCCAGGGCGGATCCTGGGGCCAGGCCGACGGCATCACCGTGCGCTATGAAGGCCTGGACGCACAGATCGATCCCTCTGGCCTCGACAGCCTCGAAAACAACGTCGCCCGGCGCGTCTACCTCGGCGGGGCCGACACCCGCGGAGAAAACGCGGCAGTGGGGTATTGAGATGAGATAGATTCAATACCAGGCACAGACACGGGATTTGCGGAATAACCATATCCAAACCCTCTTCTCTCTTCGCCCTTCCGGTTTCCCCTTAGCATGTAACTATCTGCGGTGGTGGCTCGTCTACCTGGCATCTACGTCCTTTCTCCATCCACCCATCTGGACGCGCCATGATGACCCAACGCAAAGTGCTCCTCGGCGTGCTCGGCCTGCTGACCGCGCTGCTCTTCGTGAATGCTTTCATTCCGCTCGACTTTATTTCCACCTCCAGTGCCCAGCATGCGAGTGCGGATGATGACGAGGTGATCGAACGCACGTTCGACGTATCGCCCGGCCAGACGCTGACGCTGGATACCGACCTCGGCAAGGTGCATGTGCGCGGTGGCAGCCGCGATGAGGTCTTCGTGCGGGTGATCAAAAGCGCAAGAGGCAACCGAGATCGTGCCGAAGAGCAGTTCAAGCGCTTCGAGATTGAGTTCGAGCAGTCGTCGCGCGGCGTCAGCATCAAAGGCGATCATGATGGCCACCGCAACGGGTGGCGCGGCAACCGCCTGAGCGTCGAGTATGAAATCACCGTCCCAACGCGCTTCAACGTGTTTGTCGAAACGGCAGGCGGCAGCATCCGCGCCGAAGCGATAGAAGGTGAAGTCAGCCTCGATACTTCCGGTGGCTCCATTACCGCACTCGACATCAACGGCCCGCTGGAGATCGACACGAGTGGCGGCTCCGTCACAGCCGAAAACATCGGCGGTGCAGCGCAGCTACACACCTCGGGCGGTTCGATTACGGTGAATGGGGCAGGCGGCGATGTAGTAGCCGAAACCTCCGGCGGCAGCATCCGCCTCTCCGATATCTACGGCACCGTTAACGCTGAAACCTCCGGCGGCAGCATTACCGCCGATGTGGCCATTGCACCGGATGGCCCGATGAAGCTCTCTACTTCGGGCGGCTCTATCACCCTGCACCTGACCAGCGATGCCCGCGTGGATGTTGACGCCTCAGCTTCTGGCGGACGCGTTCGCAGTGACCTCCCCGTACGGGTAGAAGGCGAAATCTCGCGGAGCCGCCTGCGGGGCGAAATCAACGGTGGCGGTCCCCTGCTCCGGCTACGCAGTTCGGGCGGCGGGATCCGGATTGCTGAACGATAGAGGCAAAACGTACCTCATACACAGGGCCTGTGCGTCGATTGATGCACAGGCCTTTTTTGTAGCTGTTGATGTTTGGGTAACCGCACCCACACACTTGTAATAATGCCTGTACAAGCCGCTACGACGCCAAACTACAAGGCCGCTGTCCGGTATGGCTAGTAGCGAATTCTTCTTCTGTAGCCTACTCTTTTCGACCATGCAGTACCTTTCGCTATTCCGCCTTTTCATGTGCGCGTTGCTCCTGGTTGCCAGCGGCGCGTCGTTCGGTTGCTCCGACAATCCAACCGAATCGGACCCGGCCACCGACCTCTCCTTCTCCTTTGAAAACAGCGCAGACGGCTGGACCGGATCTTTTGCCGACTATCCCACCTCGAAATCAGCCGCTGAACTCGAACTGATCTTTGACCGGCGTGCGCTACCCGACGACGTGAGCGACCCAGGTATGGGCCTCTTGCTGACAGGCATGAACCAGAGCGACGATCTGTTTATGTTTTTGAAGCGCGAAGTCACCGGCCTCGAACCCAACACGAGCTACACGCTCACGTACCATGTTACGCTTGCTAGCAATTCCCCATCGGGTTGCGCAGGCATTGGAGGGGCCCCCGGCGAGAGTGTCTTTCTAAAAGTAGGTGCCGCCCGCGTCGAGCCAGAGGCTATCATAGAATCGGGTGACTACCGCCTCAACGTGGACAAGAGCAATCAGGCATCGGACGGTGAGAACGCCATTGTCATCGGCAACGTCGCCAACGGCGTGGAGCAATGTACCGGTGATATCCCCTATCGCCTCATCACCCTCGACAACGAGGACAAGCCGTTTACGATCACGACGGACAACACTGGAACGCTGTGGCTGCTCGTAGGCACCGAATCTGGCTTTGAAGGCACAACGACGCTGTACTACGACCGCATTGAGGTCAACCTGGACGCCTGATCCTTTTCCATCAAAAATGACCTTTCCCCACAGGTACGGTAGTTCAAAATGAAGCATGCTGCCCTTCTGCTGCTTGCACTTTTGATGGTTGCACCAGTAGAGTCGGCTCGTGCTCAGATTCCCAACTTGCGCATCTTCGCCGGACCTGTTGTGCCCGTCTCGATGAGTGACGGGTACAACACGGGGAAAAGTGGCGGGCTCTCACTCAGCTATGGACTGTACAACGGAGGCTTTGGAGTGCGGGCAGATCTCTGGGGGACACGCTTTACAACAGAGACGATTAATAGTGATTTTTGGAATGTGAGCATCCTGGGTAGCGTTCTTTACGCTATTGAAAAAAAGAACACAGGGCCGTATCCGTATGTGCTACTTGGGCTCGCTGGATATCGACATCTCATGGATGATGGACACGATCCTTACGGTTGGGTGCTGGGGGCCCAGACAGGCGTAGGCATTTCATGGCCGATCCAGGGCATTGAGGTCAGTGCTGAGGTCCAGTATCAAGTCGTATTTTCGGATCTGGTCGCGGGCTGTGATTTCTGCCTGGCCTCTCAGATGCCTGTTGTCTTCGGTATAGGATTTTAGACTAAAACGGACTGTGCTATTGTTCAAAAGCGTGTGTACATGCCAATTTCGCCTGAAATCGCGGTCGTGTTGCGACAACACGGTCTCGCGCTGTCGTCGTGGCAAGGAGACCATGAAGGCTCACCTGCCAAAACAGACCATTT
>DATGCC010000558.1:0-16913 GCA_035312345.1 Rhodothermales bacterium | reverse complement strand
AAATCAGCCTGAGACTTTTTCAATGTCAGCCTCCAGAACCGGACATTGAAAAAAGTCTCAGACCGCCCACATAGGCTGAAAACGGCGATTGGGGGATACTTCAAAATGGACAAAGTCGAGAGAAGATCATACTTACTTACTCATGTTACGCAGTAGGATGCAGTACGGAGTTGGCCTGTTTCAGGCTTTGCAATTCGGCAAAGGCCGACTTGAGCGCCTGCACATACAACTTCGTCTTCAACGCATAGTGGTTCTTTCTCGTAGCTACCTTCAAGCCTTCAAGCTTCACAAAGGCCAACAACGAGGCAAACAAGTGATTGGTCTGCGTCGTCTCGGTTCTGGTCGGACTCTTCGCTAACGAGGCGTTCTGCTTCAAACTCTTGTGATACTCCTCGACCTTCCACCGTCTTTGGTAGCAGGTCTTGATCTGATCAAAATCGAGGGCCGTATCGCTCGTGACCAAGTACAAAACACCGCTAGTGCCGCCTTCGTTTGTGAAGACCTGCTTGCAAAACAAGAGCGGGAAAGGGACCTCTTTCAGGTACACTTCCCGCACGGTGCCTGGCTCAATCTCAAGAGCATCGACTCGCACGTAGCGACCAGCTTCTTTGTCCGCTTTGCCGAGAGCCACCTTGCGGTTGGTCTTCAGCGGGAAGATGAACGCTCGTTCCAAATCGAGTTTTACAAACCGCATATTCTCTGCCGAAGCAAACCACGAATCAGCAAGCACATAGCTGAACGGGATCTCGTTGCGCACACATTGCGCGAGCATTACACGGAAGCGCTCGTTCTTCGTAGTCGGACTGCGCCGCTTGATTTTACCGGTTTTTTTGTCGGTGTAGTGTTCTGTTTTCTCGACGAGATCAAAACTCACTGGAAGCGACTGGTTCTGGTTCTCATACAAAGCGGTGATGAGATTGATACCCTTGAGATTGCGGCCTTTGCTATGATCCCAGTGCCACGAGACGATCTCGTTTTCATCGGTGTAGTCGTTCGATTCAATGGTGTCATCGAATATGAGTACGCCAGCGGGAGACTGGATCTCTCGTATCAGGGGTTTGACCTTGCGCCAGAGATCAGCGCCGGTTCTCTTGGGCGAAGCTAACAGGCGGGTGACTTGGTCGTGGCTGATGGCCTCCTCGGTGAGTCGGGCCAGTCCGGTAGCAGTCGTCGGACCAAAGGAGGCGATCAAGTAATCGGTGTAGAGTTCGAGCAGAAACGGATTCATGACACATACCGGATTGTTAGACGGCTCGATCTGCTGTAAATTAACCTATCACTGCGTAACATGAGTTAATAAGTAAGGGGAGAGTAGCAGGCAATGGCAAATAGCGAGGAGAGAAGCAGAGACTTGTGAAGGAAGTTGGACCATCCAGGCAAGCATTAGGAGGCCGGGGTAGGAGGCGCAGCCGCTTGCTCCTGGGAGGGCTTCGGCGCAATCGGTGTAGCGACATGCGACATTGCCTTCTGTTTCAGTTCGCGGAATTTGTCGCTGGCGCTTTCCAGCTTGGCCTGCCATTCCGGGTTGGGCGTCATGCCCTCGGTAGAGCGGTGGTAGGCCAGCAGGGTTGCAGCCATCGCATAGGCGTCAGCCAGCGCGAGCTTCAGCATCCACGCGCCCACCAGCACGCCGATGCCCAGGGCGACCTTGAGCGAGGGCAGCACAGTCCCAAGTGCCAGCGCCGGAAGCCCCAGCACGATGAGGAACAGAAAGAACTCCACGTAGCTCAGCAGCGTCAGCGCCACAGCGTTTGCAAGGATAGGCTTCCAGCATTGTGCGTAGAGGATGACGCCATCCTGGGCCACTTTCCACACATTCGGCTCGCGCTCTTTGTACGCCCGCGTCAGGATGGCTTCGTCGATGTAGGTCGTGGCGAACTTCGAGACGCGGCGCACGAAGGTTTTCAGGCTGTCCATACCAGGGATCGGTAGCAGATTCATCACGCTGGCAAACGTCCGGTTGATGGTGCGCACCACCCCGTCGAGGATGCGGTCTATGCCGAACATGATGCTGGTATCCCGGAAACGATCTTTTACCTGCTGTCTTCCGTATTCCACCTGCGAGGCTTCAGGGCCGCGTCCGTAGACGATGAACTCAGTCATGACGGCAGCATGGGCTGCTTTGAGCAGGTAGAAATAGTAGCGGGTGGCCCACCGAACGAGGCCGAGGGCACCTCCGAAACCGGCGATAAACGTAATGAAGCCCAGCGGTCCCCACAACTGCCCCAGCACCCACGCCAGCCCACCGACAACGCCGAAGTACACCATCAGACCGAGACCGAGCAGCGCGTAGCTCCCCAGGCGAATCCAGAGGAAGGGGGTTGTCTTGAGTACAAGGCGAAAGGCTTCGCCGAGGTAGAATTTGACGTTCATGGTTGAGCAAGGAGAATGGCGATGCAGAGACCGAACGGAGTTTCTGGTAAAGCACGTTATCGTATAACGCGAAAGATGAAAGAGAAACCGGCCATCTCCGGCCTAAAAAAAGCCACCGTGCCCTGGTGTGGGAGGGCACGGTGGCTTTGCGTACTACGCCACGCCTAGTGGTTAGATGGCAGGCGTCATGCCAGAGTTGGCGGCAGCAGGCCCCTGGTACTGTGCATCGCCGAAGGCGAGAATCGGGGCGAAGATAATCCCGAGAAAGGCCAGGCCAATTCCGAAGCCAGCACTCTTGCCGAAGCTCTTTGCCAGGTCAATGCTCACGAGGATGGCTACGACGAAGTTGACAAAGGGAATCAGGAACAGCACGACCCACCAGGCAGGGCGTCCCACGACTTCCATCATCACAAAGATGTTGTAGATGGGCACGATAGCTGCCCAGCCGGGTTTGCCTGCCTTCGTAAAGATCTTCCAGCCGACGGCGATGAAAAAGGCGATGAACGCCAGATAGAGGATAAGGCCAAAGAATCCTAATCCGTCTTCCATGTAAGTACCTCCTTGTTGGGTGATGAGTGAGGATTTAGCGATGGGTCCTACTTACAATGCGTCGTACCAAGGTAAATCAGATCATTATAAAGCGAAAGGGGTAGCCGCTCCATCAAAATATCCTGACCCGAATGCCTTGGTTTGGCGTCATGTAATAGGGGACCCAAAGGCCGTCTTTCTAAAACGGTTTATATATCTAACGCGCAGAACGAGTAGCGAAGCGGACAAACGCTATATTTCAATTGGAGCCGGGATTGCGTTAATTAGAACCGCCGCCTTTCTCTCTGACCGAGCTCCGTTCGCTGTATGGCTCATGAAGTAACTGCGCTTTTGCAGGAATTGCGTACCGGCAACCGTGGCGTGGTCGATCAGGTTTTTCCGGTCGTCTACGACGAGTTGCGGGCCATTGCCCACCGGCACCTGATCCACGAGCGGGCCGGGCACACGCTCTCTACGACGGCCCTCGTGCATGAGGCGTACGAGCGGCTGGTCGATCAGACCCGGGTAGACTGGCAGGACCGTGCCCACTTCTGCGGGGTAGCGGCCCAGGCCATGCGGCGCATCCTCATCGACTATGCGCGGCGCCGGCAGGCGAAGAAGCGCGGCGGCAAGCAGCAACCCCTGTCGCTCGACCAGGCCCGCGTGGGGGTGGACGAGCAAGCCACTTTGCTCCTCTCACTCGACCAGGCGCTCACCCGGCTCGGTGCCCTCAACGACCGCCTCGCCCGTGTCGTCGAGCTACGCTTCTTCGGCGGATTGACCGAAGAAGAGGTTGCCGAGGTGCTCGGCGTCTCGGCCCGTACCATCCGGCGCGACTGGGTGAAGGCGAAGGCATGGCTCTTCAAGGAACTGTATCCCGGCGAGGTGTGAGGGTGCTGGGAATCCCGCGTTTATGCTCTAAGTAGCTCCGCACAATTACCTGTGGAATTTGCGTAAGGGTCATTCGCGTCGCTGTCAAAGTGTTCGCTTTGCTCACGTCATTGGTCATTGGAAACGGTATGCCTGCCCAGTGACCAATGACGCGCCGAAGGCGCTAATGACAGCGAAGCGAATGGTCGCCCCTCGGTAGCCACAAGCAGTACATCGCAACATGCCAAGCCTACTTTTGTAGGGCTACTTAGTCCGGCTTGCGTATCTCTATCGTCGTTTTCTCGGTGAGCGTCACCTCATCTTCGGTGTGAGAGCGGTCATACACTTTGCGGGCGATGACATCGCCGGAGCCTGCCGTCCAGCCGGGCATGACAAAGCCGCCCCGGTTTTCGTCGAACTCGTTGGTGCCGCCCAGTTGACCGTGAAAGCTGACGAAGCCAGCGAACCAGTGGATGGTGTCGATCGTGTTGGTGCCTTCGGGACAGGTGATGATGACCGTCTCGCTGATGTTGTTGACCGGGAAGAGCACAATCTCCTCCACGGAACCGATGCCCTCGTCGCTGGACGTGAAGACGACTTCGGGGATGCGGAGTGTACCGTCGGTGGTCGTGGTGGTGACGTCGCACCCGGCGTTGGGGACCTCGACGGTATATTCGAGATACTCCAGATCGTCTTCGCCCTCGATTTGCTCCAGGTCTTCGTCGAAGGCCAGTTCGACTTCGGCCTCGACCTTGCCGAAGATGCGTCCCTCTGCGGACACGCTTTCGATCTCGGAGGTGAAGTGGAGCACGGGGTTGCCCAGGGTGACGGTCTCTTCCCAGCGGCTCTCGCCGCCCTCCGGCAGATCCACGCGCACTTCGATGTCTACCTCCTGGCCCTGCTCGGCGTCGAACGGGACCTGCACGGTGCCTTTTACCTGCCAGGTATTGTCGTCGAGCATTTTGCCTTCCGCCACGGACTTGGCATCGCCGGAGAACCCATTAACCATGACGTTGACCGTGAAGCCGCTCGGCTCGCCATCGATGCCATCCACTTTAACGAGATACGGAATCTTGTCAGGTTCGCCATCCTCCGGCTCGCCTACCACCGGGTACGGCAGGTCCACAGGTAGGTCCTCTTCTGAGAGCGGGTGTTGGAGATAAACGATCTCGCGGATGCGTAGCTCGTCGCCCATGACGTTGGTGGTCAGGGTCGCTCCCGTCTCGCCATAGGTGGTCATGTTCTGGCTCTGAAGGGTGCCCAGCGCCTTTCCGGTGGGGATGCCTTTCTCAATAAGATCTCCAAAGAAGGTCGTCGCGGCAGATTTCGAAAAGGAAGCCCCCACGGTTTCGCTCCAGCCAAAATAAGTCCCTGCTTCTCCTGTCAGCGCGGTTGCCAACTCAGGGCTTTTGAACGTCTGGCAGGCATCGATATACAGGATGGCGTCACTGAGACCCTGGGGATACTGGTTGGCGAAGAAGTCGTTGGTGAGGCCGATGGTGCGCCGTCCTTCCACCACCTTGGCGAGGATGAGGCCGGGCGGGTCGTTGAGCGGGATGTCCTGTACGTTGATATGGACCGAGGTGAGTAGCGCCGTGCGGCATTCGCCTTCTTTGCATTGCTGGGTGCCGTGCGTCGAAATGAAGACAACGTCATAATTGCCCCAGTTGGTAAACTGGTCCACGCTCACGTTGCTGCTGGTCGTTTCAGATGGATTGGCGACGTAGGTCACGTTGCCCTCGTAGCCACGCGCCGTGTTGAGCAAGTTCGCCACTGCCGGACCAGAATCAGACCCGCCAAATTCATACAGGTAGGGAGCCAGCACCAGCGCCCGCTTTGTTTTTGGGTTGTCGCCGACCACATCTTGTAAATCATCAGGCTGTTGCCATTCAGTATGGGCTCTGCGCTCTAGTGGCAGAGGTGCTGGACGGTTGGCCTCGAAGTCAAAGGCGTTGTCGCTGAAGACCCAGGTGGGCCGTCCTCCTTCGAGCCGGAAGCGCAGCGAAGCGTCATCTGCGTCGGCCTCGACGACGCCGTCTTCCGTCTGGATCCAGGCGAGCGCGTCGGCGAGGGTTTGGCCGTTGTTCAGCATCCGCAGCACCTCGTCGCCAAGCTGGTCGCTGCGCTCCAGGATAGCCGAATCGACTTGTGAGAGGCGGCAGGGATAGCCTTCTTGCTCGCAGTTGAGTTGGGCTGTACCGCCGGAGCCCGGTGCGGTGTTACCCCAGACGATGCTGTTCGTCAGCGTCGGGCTGCTGTTCTGGTTGTAGAGGGCAGCACCTTCGGGCGCGGTGTTGCCACTTACGGTGATGTTGAGTAGCATCGGGTCGCCGTCTTCGCTATAGATCGCGCCGCCTTGGCTGCTTGCTGCGTTGCCGCTGAACACCGCGTTGCTGATGGATGGATTCCCGCTCTGGTTGAACAGCGCACCGCCCTGCGTCGCCGTGTTGCCCAGAAACATCATGCGGGTCAGCATCGGGTCGCCGCCATCGTTCCAGAGGCCACCGCCGGAGCCGTTATCACCCGCGCCGTCTGCGTTGCCTGCGGTGATAATGAGGCCATCCAGCACGGTGGCAGCATCCGCGTCGGTGAGCGTGACGACATGGTAGCTGTTGTCGCTGTTGTTGGCGAAGTCCGGTGCGTCGTCGCCGTTGAGATCGCCCGAGAGCCTTGTCGGGTGGATAGCCAGGTCACGATCCTGGCGTTGGGTTTCGCTCCCGGCAAAACCGCCATAAAGGCGGACGCCAGAGGGCACGCGAAAGGTGGCTGTGCGGTCTCCGGTGCCGTGGTCGGGCGTGTAGGTGCCCTGCGCAATCCATATCTCATCGCCGCTTATGGCAGCGTTGAGCGCGTCTTGCAGGTTGGGGAACGCATTTTGCCACGAGGTGCCATCGTCTGTGCCCGTTGCCGTGGCGTCCACATAAACGGTGGTTTGGGCATGGGCCAGCGGAGCCGTAGTGAGGAAGAAAAAGGCCAGCAAGAAGGCGTAGTAAAATCGGTTCATCGACTTAATCATTTTGAGCATAAATAGAAGAGCAGGATGCAGCATCACATTACCGGACTAGCGTGATGGGGCGCGTGGCATAGAAATCGTCGCCAGTAAGACGCACGAAGTACAAGCCGCTGGGTAGATCGCTGCCATCGATCCGCAGGGTCTGCATCTGGCCCGGTGCAGGCGTGCCCTCATAGAGCAGGCGGTGTTCTCGGCCCAGCGCGTCGTAGAGGGCAATGCGGACGGGTTGGGCGTGCTGCACGCCGAATTGCAGCGTCGTCTGCGGATTGAAGGGATTGGGATAGGCCGCTGTCAGCACGTAGCTTTCGGGCAGATCGTCGGAAGCACCCTCGATACCTACGGCAGCGGCTCCATATTCGTAAGCGCCCAGGTCGACCGTCGCTGTGCCGCTGCCACCGTCGAAAATGCGCGGGTGACCGTCGAGGTCGTTGGAGCCGGCGGGCAAAGCCGCATTGTCTCCCGCGTCAATGGCCGGTGAGTTGGGTTGGAGGCGCAGGTTATCGTCCAGCGTGCCGAAGCGGTTGTCGGATCCACTGGCATCAACGAAGAGTGGGTTGGTCGTGGCGTTGTTGCCACCGTCGGTAGCTCCAGCAGGCAAACCATCCTCGATAAGGCTAAAAGCGATGGTTGGCGCGCTGGTGCCTTGGTTGGCAATCTGGTTGTTGCTCTGCGCCTGGGCTGGAACAGCGAGCAGCATCAACGCAACGAGGCAGGCAAAGCGGGTAGGCGACGTCATAAGAAGGAACGGCAATCCGTGAATGGCTTTCTTGTATATCGCGCAAGGTGCGGTGCCAACCGGACATACCTCCGCTTTGTCCTGAAATTGTCTGCCATTCCGCGTTTATTGCAAAGTACCTGCCGTTGTCCCTCCTACCATGCGTATTGAGCAGCAAATGGCTGACCAGTGGAAGCAGATCGAAGCCCTTTTTGAGCAAGCCCTCGACCAGCCTGCCGACGCTCGTGCTGCCTGGCTGGATGAACATTGTCCTGACCCTACCATTCGTCGCGAAGTAGAAGGCTTGCTGCGGGCTGTCGACAAAGTCGATGCGTTCCTCGAAGAGCCCGCTCAAATTTTTGCCGCTGATCTTGTTGAGAGCGTGGATGCGGAACCGCAGCGGGCAGGTCCCTATCGACTGCTGCAGGAGGTCGGACGCGGTGGCATGGGCACCGTCTACCTCGCCGAGCGGGATGATGAGCAGTTCGATCAGCAAGTGGCCGTCAAGCTGCTGCGGAGCGACACGGCACGCCGCGACCTCCACGACCGCTTCCTGGCCGAGCGGCGGATTCTGGCTTCGCTCTCGCAGCCCAACATCGCCCGGCTCTACGATGGCGGTGTGACGGACGAAGGGCATCCGTATTTCGTCATGGAGTATATCGACGGGCGACCCCTTGATGACTATTGTGATGAAAAGCGCCTTTCCATCAAAGAGCGCCTGCGCCTTTTTGTAACGGCGTGCGAGGCCGTGCAGCACGCACACCAGAACCTCGTCGTCCACCGTGATCTCAAGCCCTCGAATATCCTTGTCACCGAAAAAGGCGATTTGAAACTGCTCGACTTTGGTATCGCCAAGCTACTCGACGAGAATGCGCCTTCGGTGCCGGTGACGCAGACAGGCCTGCGCCTGATGACACCAGAGTATGCCAGCCCGGAGCAAGTCAAAGGTGAGCCCATCACAACAGCGTCGGATATCTACCAACTTGGCGTGGTGCTGTATGAATTGCTGACAGGCCATCGCCCCTACACAGCATCAGGACGGTCGGTCTATGAGATCCAGCAAGCCGTGTGCGAGGAAGAGCCGACGCGGCCCAGCACAGCCGTAGGGCAAGTAGAATCGGTGCAACGTGGCGAAATGACAGAGGAAATCACGCCGGAGATGGTGAGCCAGGCGCGGGGGATGGAAGCAGAAGTATTGCAGCGCACGCTCAGCGGCGACCTCGACGCAATTGTGCTGAAAGCCCTGCGCAAGGAGCCTCCGTCCCGCTATGCTTCGGCAGAGGCGTTTTTGGAGGATGTAAAACGTTATCTGGCCTCGTTGCCCGTGGAGGCACGGCAAGGGACCGTCGGCTACCGCGTGCGCAAGTTCGTACAGCGGCACCGGTGGGGCGTCGCCGGAGTAGGGCTGTTTGTCGGCATGCTCATCGTCTTTGGCGTTTTCTACACCGTGCGTGTCACCCAGGAGCGCAACCGGGCCCAACTGGAGGCCGAGAAATCTGCTGAGGTCACAGCCTTTCTCATGGGCTTGTTTGAAGCGAATGATCCGGCAGAAGCACTGGGCGACACCATCACCGCGCGCGCCTTGCTGGAAAGAGGCATCGCACGGACTGAAGAGATGCAGGACCAGCCCGTCGTGCAAGCACAGATGCTGGATGTGATGGGCCAGGTCTACGAAAGCCTGGGCGAGTACGACCGCGCCGACACGTTATATCAACAGGCACTGGCTTTGCGCCGCAACGTGCTGGGAGCCAACCATCCCGATGTCGCCGCGACCATGAACCGGTGGGCCGTCTTGCTGGAGGATCAGGGCGAATATGAGCAGGCAGAAGCGCTGCATCGTAAGGCGCTTGCGATGTATCGCGCAGCGTATGGCACCGAGCATCCTGCGATAGCAACTACACTGAATGATCTGGCTGTTGTGCTGAATCAACAGGGCAAAGCAGCCGAGTCCGAACAGTTGTACCGCGCAGCGCTGGCCCAGTATCAGCGGTTGCCGGATGTAGACGAAGACCGGCGGGCCAGTGTTATGAACAACCTGGGGCTGCTGCTGGCGCGGCAGGGAGATCACGAAGCCGGGGACCCGTACCTGCGGGAAGCCTTAGCTATGCGCCAGCGTCTGCTGGGCGACAAACATCCGAATACCGTGTCGACACGCAACAACCTCGCTACGTCCTTGATGGATCGCGGTCACTATGCAGAGGCCGAGCCGCTTTTCCGTGAGGTACTGGCTCACAAGCTAGAGGTGCTGGGCAATGATCATCCACAGACCGGAGCGATTAAGAACAACCTGGGCGTTTTGCTAGAGCGCACAGGCCGTTACGAAGAGGCGAATCAATTCTATCAGGAAGCGCTGGATCTTGTGCAGCGAACATACGGCCCGCAGCACCCGGCCACGCTGGCCACGCTGAGCAACGTCGCCAGCCTGAATAACCGGCAGGGCGAGTATGCCGAAGCGGAGTCGCTGTACCGCGAAGTCCTGGCAGGCGACAGGGTTTTCTTCGGCAACGATCACCGCTACATTGCTTCTACCCTTACGAAGATCGCCGACATTCGAGTGCAGCGCCAGGATACCACAATGGCTGACTCGCTCTACCAGGAAGCCCTCGGCATCATGCACGAACAAATGCCAGCAGATCATAAAGAACTCGGCGTAGCCCTTCGGAAATATGGCGATCTGCTGCTACAAACCAATCGCCCCGATGAAGCCGTTCCCCTCTTGCGCGAAAGCCTGACCATCTATCAAACGGCTTACCCCGATACAAGCCACTGGATTGCCATCACCGAAGACTTGCTAGGCAGGGGGCTAATGGCGCAGGCCGCCTATCCCGAAGCTGAAGAACACCTGCTGCATGCCTACGAACACTTCAAGGCGCAATACGGCGATACCGACGAGGCCACCCAAAAATCCCTGACGCATCTGGTCGAACTCTACGAAAGCTGGGATAAGCCGGACGAGGCGGCTCGCTATGGTAGGTTGCTGTCCTATGAGGATCGGTCCTAAACAGAAGCGGCTCAAAGGGCGTTCGAACCCCCTTTTGTCATTGCAAAGCGCTTTAGGCGAGATGCAGTCTCGTGGCGAAGAAGACGGCCTTGCTCGACGCGCGAGACTGCCAAGCGCCTTGCAGGTGCTCACGATGTATGACCACCTCTTGCCTCATTAGTGGCGGAATTCCAGGCTGGTCACCTTGTGCGATACGCGAGCCCCCTCTTTAGCCAAACGCACGGTAAGGTCTATCACGCCAGGGACCCGAAAAGCGTCGAATCCTCCCCCGAAAGGCTTCAGAAAAACCTGAATCCATAACTGGTGCGGATACCCCCATTCCTTGCCCAAGAGCCATGCGCCCACATCCAGTTCTGAACTTCCTCCGGTGGTGTCAGGTCCATTACATGGGCTCCTTTCTCCTTCTTGAGCCACTTGGGTAAGGTGGGACCCCACACGTCGAAGGTTTCGTGTTCAATTTCGTCGCTCTCCTCGTATTGCCAAACCCACCGAATGGTCACCGCTGCCTTGGTCGTCAACCAAGAGACCAACCCCCTGGAGCCGGACACCATTGGCCCGTATCGCATCGTGGATGAATTGGGTCGGGGCGGGATGGGCACGGTCTACCTGGCCGAGCGGGCAATTCGATCAGCAGGTGGCCCTCAAGCTCGTCAAGCGCGGTATGGATTCCGAGGCGGTGCTCCGGCGCTTCCTCGCCGAACGGCAGATCCTGGCGAGCCTTCACACCCCCACATCGCCCGCCTCCTCGATGGTGGTGTGAGTGAAGCAGGACAGCCCTACTTTGCGATGGAACGGGTCGAAGGCCGGTCCATCACACGGTATTGCGACGAAAACCGGCTCTCCATTGAGGATCGGCTACGTCTCTTCGAGGGGGTGTGCGAGGTCGTTCACTACGCCCATAGGAACCTCGTCATCCACCGCGACCTCAAGCCCTCGAACATCCTGGTCACCGACGAAGGACAGGTGAAATTGTTCGACTTTGGCATTGCCAAGGTGTTCGGTGATGAGGGAGAAGTCTGCAAGGCAGACGCTGACGCAGTGATCGCGGAAGCTGGGATTGGTTCGCCGGATGAGATCTACCTTCCAGGCACGCCGCCAGCGTTTGGGCATGGCTTATGCTTTCTGGTTGACCTTTTCCTTTCCATCGGCGAGGTCGATGCGGATGGTTTCGCCGTCCTGCACCCAGCCGGAGAGCAGTTCCTCGGCCAGCTTGTTCGTGATCTAGTGTCGTCCTGTTATGATTCCTCACGGAGTCGATCGGCGAGGTCGGTCGGAGCACGGAATATGTATTTCTTGCTACGCTTTTCCTTTGTTAAGAATCCTTTTGTTTCAAGATCAAGCAAATCTGTTCGGGCTGTGTCATAGGCTACGGCATGGCTAGTCTGGTGGGATTCGACCGTATAGATCTGACCCGGATGCCGCAAAGCATGGCTCAGGAGTGCTGTTTGACGATGGTTCAGGTTTTCAGATGGGCGTAGTAGTGCCTTCGTTGATTGCAATTCTTCGGCTTTTCGGCGCAGATAATGCTTGAGGGCATCAATAGCCTGTTCAATAACTCGAAGTTGAGCAAGGATGAAGTAAGTAAGATCGTTGTCATCCGTTTCTGTGTAGAGAAATGAGCGACCGTATCGGGCAGGTGCTTTTTTGAGAATACGGGAAATGGAAAGGTATTCTGCCAACCAGAATCCTTCTCTGAGCATAGACCAATAGAAAAGGGCTCTGGCTGTTCGTCCATTGCCATCCGTAAAGGGGTGATCGTAGGCCAACCAGAAATGCAAAATGATCGCCTTCAGCACAGGATGTAGAAAGATTCCAGTTTCCGCTTCGTTAGCGAAGGTACACATTCGCACCAAGCGCTCCTCAATTTCTTGGGCAGATGGTGGTTTATGTAGCAGGAGTCCGGTATCGCTATATACACCAATGCCATCTTGCGGTTGACGCAAAGCAGGTTGATCTGGTGCCAGAGTTTTTTCTGTGACAATGCGGTGGATTTGAAATACAAAGTCAGGTGTGAGTCGCTCATCTGTATGCGCTCGAATAAATTGCATAGCTCGGAAGTTGTTAAGGATCATCTGCTCACTTTTATCAACCGGTTTGCGTCCAGTACGAATCATTTCCTTTGCTACGGCGCGGGTGGTGGCGGCTCCCTCCAATTGGCTAGACGTGATGGCCTCTTCAATGAGTGAATTGACAATGTGTCGGTCGCGCATCTCTGGGCTAGTAGCTTGCTCTGGCAAAGCAATGTGCCCACTTGCATCACGATCAATGCGGTGCAAGCGCTCAAGTACAGGATCTACCAGCGCATACTGAAAAGGAGATCCCTGCTTGTCTAAGAGCAAAGAGATCGTTCGATAGTGTGATTGCCGTGCCATTTTTAAGGTGCTCCACCACTGCTCTGAGGTGAGTCCCTCAGGCGGTTCGATGTGGCGGAGCGTATCCCAGTGTCGGTATTTTCCGCCGGGGGCAGGTCCATTCTCTTTGACCTGATTGTGGAGGGACTTTAGCAGTTCTATCGATTTCGAGTAGAAAGCATTACGCCAATCACGGGGAGGTTTCTGAGGCATCTTCATTTGCAACTACCAATTTCCTACCAATTGCTACTGAATTGGTAGCAAGGTAAATTGCTTTATACCGAAGCGCAATACTTCTGCAAAAAGCTAAAGCCGCCGTACCCGGAAAGGCACGGCGGCTTGGATGTTCAACGTTGAGGGTGTTTACGCCTCGATTGCTTCGTCGTCGCGCACCGTCTCGAAGACGAGGCCAGATTCGTCGTCGGCGAGGTCAATGCGGATGGTTTCGCCGTCCTGCACCCAGCCGGAGAGGAGTTCCTCGGCCAGCTTGTTGGTGATCTGGCGTTGCAACACGCGCTTGAGCGGACGAGCCCCGAAGACCGGGTCGAAGCCGCGCTCAGCGAGCCAGTCCATCGCCTCAGCCGTCAGGTCGAGCGTGATGTCATGACTCTGGGTGGCGAGCGCCTGCACGCGCTGGAACTGGATCTCGACGATCTGCCGGATCTCTTCGCGGCCCAGCGGATGGAACAGCACGATCTCGTCGATGCGGTTGAGGAATTCGGGCCGCATCCGCTTCTTGAGCAGGCCTAGCAGTTCTTCCTGCAACTGATCCTCGGCCCCTTCCGGCAGCGTACCATCGAAGGCGTCCATGCGCTGCTGGATGACCTCCGAGCCGAGGTTGCTGGTCATGATGATGATCGTGTTCTTGAAGTCGGCGACGCGGCCTTTGTTGTCGGTCAGGCGACCGTCGTCGAGCACTTGCAGGAGGATGTTGAACACCTCCGGGTGGGCCTTCTCAATCTCGTCGAGCAGCACCACCGAGTACGGTTTGCGGCGTACGGCTTCGGTCAACTGCCCGCCTTCGTCGTAGCCCACGTAGCCAGGCGGTGCCCCGACGAGGCGGCTGACGGCGTGGCGCTCCTGGTACTCGCTCATGTCGATGCGGACCATCGCGTCGGGGTCGTTGAAGAGGAACGTGGCGAGACTCTTCGCCAGTTCGGTCTTGCCGACACCCGTGGAGCCAAGGAAGATGAATGAGCCGATGGGCCGCGACACTTCTTGCAAGCCTGCCCGCCCGCGCCGCACGGCATTCGCCACCGCGGCGATGGCTTCGGGCTGGCCGACGACCTTTTTTGTTAGCTCTTCCTCTATGCGTAGCAGCTTGGCGCGTTCGCTTTCCAGCATCCGCGAGACCGGGATGCCCGTCCACCGCGCCACGATCTCGGCGATGTCTTCGGCGTCGATTTCTTCTTTGAGCAGTGCGCCGTTTTTCTGGATCTCGGCGAGCTTGGCGTTGGCGGCTTTGCTGGCCTCTTCCAACTTCGGAATCTGACCGTAGCGGATCTCGGCTACTTTGTCGTAAGCGCCCTCGCGTTCCAGGTTTTCGGCCTGGACTTTCAGGTCCTCGATTTCCTCTTTTGACTGCTGGATCTGCTGGATGAGTTCCTTTTCCTGCTGCCAGCGCGCCCGCAGTTCGTCGCGGTCGGCTTCGAGGTTGGCGAGTTGCTCGTTGATGGCGGCCAGCTTGGCGTCGTCCTGCTCGCGCTTGATGGCCTCGCGCTCGATCTCCAACTGGCGGATCTGCCGTTCGAGCGCGTCCAGATCCTCTGGCAGCGAGTCGATTTCGATGCGGAGGCGGGCGGAGGCCTCGTCGATCAGGTCGATGGCTTTGTCTGGCAGAAAACGGTCGGTGATGTAGCGGTGGCTGAGTTCGGCGGCGGAGATGATCGCGCCATCGGTGATGTGGATGCCGTGGTGGACCTCGTAGCGATCCTTGATGCCGCGCAGGATCGAGATGGTGTCTTCCACCGTCGGCTCGTCCACCACGATGGTCTGGAAGCGGCGTTCGAGCGCCTTGTCTTTCTCCAGATACTTGCGGTACTCGTCCAGCGTTGTCGCACCGATGGCCCGCAGTTCGCCCCGCGCCAGCGCCGGTTTGAGGATGTTGGCCGCGTCCATCGCGCCCTCGGCGGCTCCCGCCCCGACGAGCGTATGAATCTCGTCGATGAACAGGATGATTTCGCCGTCGCTCTCGGTGACTTCCTTGACGACGGCTTTCAGCCGGTCCTCAAACTCACCCCGGTATTTGGCTCCGGCGATCAGCGCGCCCATGTCGAGTGCGGCGATGCGTTTGTTTTTGAGCCCTTCCGGCACGTCACCCTGCACGATGCGGATGGCGATGCCCTCGGCGATGGCGGTCTTGCCGACGCCCGGCTCGCCGATGAGGATCGGGTTGTTCTTGGTGCGGCGGCTCAGGATTTGCAGCACGCGGCGGATCTCCTCGTCGCGCCCGATGACAGGGTCGATCTTGCCTTTGCGGGCAAGGGCGTTGAGGTTTCGCGTGAAGCGTTCGAGCGACTGGTAGCGGTCCTCGGCGTGCTGGTCGGTGACGCGCTGGTTGCCGCGCACGTCTTTCAGGATGGCGAGGATGTTTTCTTTGGTGACGCCCTGCTCACGCAGCGCCTCGCCCACCATTTCTTTAGACGCAGACAGCGCAATCAGCAGGTGTTCGCTGCTAACATATTCGTCTTGCAGCAACTCGGCCTCGGCAAGCGCCCGGTCGAAAAGCTTCTTCGCATCTTGTCCAATGTACTGCCCCGACACGCTCGATCCCGTCACGACGGGCAGTTTGTCGAGGGCCTGGTCGGCTCGGGTGTTCAGGAAATCGGCGTTGGCTCCCAGCTTCTGGAGCATCGTCATCACGATGCTGTTGGGATCGGCCATAAACGCCTTAAGCAGGTGCGGCGGCTCCAGCCCCTGGTGGTTGTGTGAGGCGGCAATCTCGACAGCCTTCTGCACCGCTTCCTGCGCCTTGACTGTAAATTTCTGCAGGTTCATCGTATTCTCGTTTGTATCGTAAAAGGTCTGTAATATGCACCATGGCTTCTGGTGTCATCCCGGATCAGGGGCCGGGATGACAAGCAGCCAGCCTGGTAAAGGTTTTAAGGTGTTGCGGGAAACGAGCAGTCCATCCGGCCAAAAACAGCAAGAATGGCAGGACGTGTGCCCGGTCGGGGTTGCCTATTTCAATGAACGAAAAGCGTACCAGTTGCCCTGCGCGTGACAGGATGGCAGGCGTTTTATTGCGCTGTCGTAGAGACGGAGCGTGCTCCAGCTCTATCTACGTATCAACAAAGAAAGCCCGGAAGCACCATGCCGCCGGACTTTCCTGTTTCTAAATCAGAACGGGCGTTATTCAAACACGCTCTCATCCACCTCGCCATTGATGACGACGGTCGTCAGAGTCGTTTCGGCACTGAGTTCGCCGTTGGCATAGGTGGTTGTCTCGAACGGTAGCATCACGCCGTTTACCTCCTGAAAAGCGCCGAAGACTTCGCGGGACGGCGTGGGGGCACCGCCCTGGCCCACACCCTGGTAATCTACCGCGACGGGGCGTTTGGTCTCGGCATCTAGGTAGAGTGTAAAGGCGCTCGCTCCACCGGGCGGCGTCACCTGGAGCATGTCGGTTTGCTGCCCCTCCACCTCTCCTTCGCCCAGCGATTGGACCTCCAGGTCATCACGGTTAGCAAAGAGGTACGCAAGGTCGCGCCAGATGGCATTGGTGATCTGCTGCTTGATGGGCGGTGGGGCTGCCATGGATCCCTGCGGAGAGAATAGCGTCATCTCATCCCCCTTCTTCACGATAGAAATCTCGCCCATCGGCAGCTTCTGCACGAGGCGGGCACGATCCGGGAAGACGATCAGCGATTCGAGCGAGATGGACGTTTGCTGGTTGTCGGGCGTCGTGGACACGGACTCGCCCGCCTGCCGGATATTTTCGATCTGGTCGAAGGCGGCTTGTCCGCCCAGGTTGGCAATGGCCTGATCGAGCAGCGCGCGGCCCTCAGAGAGGGTTTCTTCGGTGGCTTCCGGTGCTGCTTCTTCGCCCGTTGGGATGGTGAT
>DATGCC010000557.1:0-2863 GCA_035312345.1 Rhodothermales bacterium | reverse complement strand
ATCCCCCGCCACAGCCAGAGGATCCACGAGGTGCCACTCATTTTCCGCGAGCGAGGCGATATCTTTTTCCTCAGCAGCGTGGATGGCAAGAGCCAGCTCAAACGACGCCTTGCTCCTGGATGGTAGTTGAAAGAACTTGCGAAACTCGTGTACGCGTAGCCCATACGTGTGCCCGTCATACACGATGGGCGCGAAGGGACCACGCCAGGAAGCAACGCTTGTGAAATGGGTATTAGGGGCAGCTGGCTGTACGGGCCAGCAATCTAGCACCACCGGTTGTGGTGTGGTGATCCAGTCGATTCCGCAGGTTGGCACATCGCATTCGGGCGTTCCGATGTTCTCGCCAATGGTGACAAAACTATCGTGGCCGCCAAAGAGGTCGCTCAGCCCCAGCGCCCACCACATCTGCCCAAACCCAGGATCAATATCAAGAAAAACGGTGTGCGGAGCGGTTGCCAGTATCTCCTCATCCTCCAGAAATCCCATGACATTGAAGAGGAAGGCGGATTGCTTCGTGCGCTCTAGCACATCCTGTCGGGACAGGCCCACATACGCTTCACCGTGGTTGTAGTCAAGCGAATAGGCTCCTTCAAGGCCGAATTGGGCCATCACGTTCTGGAAATAACGTAGGTTCAGTGAAGCCCCAAAGGGACAAGGTTGCCCTGCCTCATCCACGCACATCTCTGGCGCGAGCCAGTCCAGAAAAAGCACATTATACCCGAGCCGCTTAAAGCCGAGCAGGTATTGCAGAAATACCCAGGTATGTCCTCCCTGCCTTGGTCGTTGCGCCAGAGAGCCTGCTATCACAATGGTTTTCGCCATCTCTTTGCCTACTGTATGCTTGGCTTAGTACATCTGGTGACTCTGCTTAATGCTCGGCCGGGACCATCCTCTGCGCGAAGGATCCGGGTACCCTTTCAGCCATAATGGCTCCGATGTCCTTGTTCCACAGGTAGGTATGCAACCACCGGTTGTATTGCTGGGCACGGTGGCGTACGCTACTCGGATACGACTGCCCTTCCAGGTGGTACAATTCCACCTCCGGGACATACCAATTCTCGTAACCCGCCTGGATGAGCCGCAGACACAGGTCGGAGTCTTCATAATCGCCCTGTACGTAGATTCCCTGTAGCCCTCCCAGGTCTTGATAGAGTTGCAGGTCAATCATCAGGCAGGCACCCGTCACCGCCGGTACAGGACGCGCTTCGTTGGCCGCTGGTAACTGCCGATGCAGTCCCTTGAAGTAGTGCATGTTCTCCCATTCCGCCTCCCCGTCTTGCCGGAGAAAATACATGCCTGCATGCTGTAGGGAGTCGTCCTCATACAACAGCTTGGGCCCCAACGCTCCGATGTTCGGCCGGGCATCATAGAACGAAACCATTGAGCCAAGCCAACCAGGTTGGTCGGGAAGCACATCTGAGTTGAGCAGGAGAAGCCGCCGCCCTTGAGCCAGAGAAGCTCCCAGGTTGTTGGCCGTCGAGAAGCCCGCATTGCGATTGAGCGTGACAATGCGAAAAGGAATGCGGTAAAGGCGATAGAGCTGCCGGGCATATTTCCTGAGCTGGTCCTCCATTTCTGGCGAATCGAGCACATAGATCAGATCCGTCGCCTGCACTTCTGCGTCAAGCGCGAATTGGGCGAGTTGTTGCTCAAGAAAGTCGATACGTTTGTAAAGGGGCACGACGATGGACGTATCCGCAGCCGGGTGCGGCTTGCCATACTGGTCGACGCACTCGATTTCTACGGTCTTTCGATACCGTTCCTGCAATGTGTTGATGGCAGGGAAAAGATGCTTCTTGAGTACCTCATCTGAATGAGGCTTGCGCAAGTCGATATCACCCAGAATAGCATTCCGTACCTTGCGTACATCCTGCGTGACAGTAGGTGCTTTTTTCTGCCAGGCGGTACCTTCGCTGTTATGCATCTCGAAGATCCAACTGTCAGATGGATGACCAGGATGTTCCGTTTGGAAATAACCGACGAAGCCTGGTTCTTTTTCATCCCGCACTTCCCCACCATAGTATTTGACAATGTCGGTACGCGGATACCATGTCAATTTATCTTGCAGTTCAATCCGACTCCCCAGAGGCGACTCCGCAATAACACGGGTGACGGTAGCTTCGCTATCCCACACCCATCCTTTCACATAGAACGACCGGTCGTCTATAGCAAGCAGCGCATCAATGTGCATACCCTGCGGCAGGTCGCGTTGGGTTTCACAGTAAGGCAACCTCTCGCGCAGGGTTTCGCGTATGAGATGTATGCTGGCAATCAGGTGCGGGTCCGCCCCCCATGATAGGCTCGACCCCATAAACGCCACAATCTGCTCCCGTACGGAGGGCTTTAGCCCAGCGAGGTTTTCCCGTATCAACGTGGGGAGATCATGGACGGCCTTCATGATCTCTTGGCCTGTGATGCGATGTTCACCCAGCGTAAGGCTGAAAGCTTCCATTGGATCATCGACACCTGATACCATGACGAGGCAATGATTGGTGCTATAGCCCCAAAAGTGCACGTCAGGTGATGAACCCACATCCCGCGATGTCACTGCGAGGGCAAGATCGTCCGAAGGATGCCGAATGACCAGCAGCAAGGTGTCCGGCGCGAGCCATGCGGCACTTCGCACGCCTTCGGATACCTCTGCAGGAACATCCTTCTGGACGTTCTCACCTTTTGACTCGCCGGGCTCCAGCTTGAACAGGCGCTTTACATTTTCAATGGAGAAAGCCATCGCGATCACGCTTCCGCGTATCTTTTAATGAGCGATTGATAGATGTGACTCAGCGTTTGCATCGACTCTTCGATCTTGTACATCTCGGGGATACCCTGTTGCAAGGATGCCCACAGGCCCGGCGTGCTAATG
>DATGCC010000556.1:0-8779 GCA_035312345.1 Rhodothermales bacterium | reverse complement strand
GCTTCGATGGCCTGCATGGTGATCTGGCTGGCGAATTTGCTATGGGGATCGATAGTTCGTAAGGTGAAGCTCACGGGGTGGCTGCCTGGCTGGGTTCTACTTTTTGGCGAAAGCAAAACCTACGAAAGGCAAGCCACCTCGGCTTATTTGAATGGTATTGTGCCTAGGGCTATCTGACCGATGACGCGACCTGCGCCGTAGGGTGGTGGCTTGTCTGGTAGGGTGAGATACCGTAACGGAAGAAATGATGAGGTGGGCACATGGTGTGAAGCCGATACGGTCTGGGCGTGGGTACCTGAAGGATAGATCGATCCCAGGAGCAGACCCAGAAGCAAACCCACTGCTTGTGCTTGACGTGAAAGATTGAGAGCTTGTGACTTGGAGATATCCATATCCACTGACAAGTCAAGGGTACGATGAAAAGAAAGACGATGCTCGGTGCTGTAATGGTAGGTATTGCCCTGTTAGCCGCTCTCGCGGTGTGGAAGGTCACGAACCACGAACATCCAGACGAGGCTCCGTTGGTGTCTACGTTTTCTATCGTCGGCTACGATCCGGCGACGGGCGACCTGGGCGTGGTGGTGCAGAGCAAGTTTCCCAACCTGCGGCCTATCGTGCCGTGGGCGAAGGCAGGCGTCGGGGCCGTCGCCACGCAAAGCTTTGCGGAACTGGACTACGGCATCAAGGGGCTGGAACTGATGGAGAATGGCGCGACCGCCGAGGAAGCACTTCGCATCGTCCTGCGCGACGATGAAGGCCGCCAGCAGCGGCAGGTCGGCATCATGGATGCGCAGGGCAACGCCGCAAGCTGGACGGGCACCGAGTGCTTCAACTGGGCCGGAGGGCGCGTTGGGCAGGAAAGCAGTGCGCCTGCCGCGATGGGGCCAGAGCAGAACAACCTCGGCACCGTCATCACCGGAAAAGGCTATACCGCGCAGGGCAACATCCTCGTCTCGAAAGAAACCGTTGAGGCGATGGCGACGGCGTTTGAGAATACCGAAGGCGAACTCGCCGACCGGCTGATGGCAGCGCTCATCGCCGGTGGCAAAGCGGGTGGCGACCAGCGGGGCGAGCAGAGTGCTGCGCTGGTCGTCGTGCGCGAAGGGGCGGGCTACGACGGGCAGGACAACTTCATCGACATCTCCGTCTACGACCACGAGACGCCCATCGCTGAACTCAACCGGCTCTATCAACTCAACAACCTCTACTTTACCCAGTCGAAGCCGGAAAACATGATCCCGGTGACGGAGGACATTGCCAAAGAACTGCAAGAGATCTGGATGACACGCGGTTTCTATGACGGTCCCATCGATGGTGAGGTGGACGCCGAATTTCAGCAGATCCTTGTCGATTACATGGGCTGGGAGAACTACGACCTGCGCATCCCGCCCGTCCAGAACGTAGACCTCTTGGCAGGCGAAACGCTCCAGGTTGACCGCGAAGTCCTCGCCGATATCCGCACCGTTTTCGCCGAAGGCCGCTGGAAGGCACGAATGAATTGAGTTCGGAGCGCGGAAGGCGGAGAGCGAAACGAGTGTTGAAAGAACGCCCTCCGCTTTCCGCGCCCCGCCCTCCGCTCAGTCTGTGAGTGGCACGATGATGGAAACTTGATGCGTCAGCACGCGAGCCTCTTGCAGGGTGAGCGAACCGGCGGGGGCTACGATGAAATCGCTGGCAAGCGCGGCAGCATCGGCTTCTGCAAAGGCACGCCAGCCCGTGTCGATGCCGGGGCGTCCAGTGCCGAGCGTTAGCAGGCCCTGGTAGCGCACCTGGAACTCGGTGAAGGTGAAGCCGAGGCCGAGGCTCGCGGTCCATTCGTTCCAGCTTTCATCCTGCGAGCGTTCGATCTGCGTGACGAAGTTTTCCTGGTCGAGGTGGTAGCGGTAGGTGTGAACGTTGAGGCCGAGGGCGAAGTCTACGTGGTCGCCTGCGCGGCGCAGGCCCATGCGGGCGATGCTGTTGTTGAATCGGAAGAAGTTTTCCACCGTCATCTCGCCCGCCGGGATAAACTCGTGGCATGAGAGGCAGGGGTCCACGACAGGCGTGTTTTCGAGCGCGTCGGCCCAGGTGTGGCTCCAGATGGGTTCATAGACCAGATCGACGGCGAAGGTTGCCTGCCCGATGGTGCGCGAGAGACCGATGCCCATGTTGTAGGCCGACGAGTTGCCTGGATCGCGCGGGATCTGCATCACATCGTAGTTGGGGATCTTGGGATGGTACTTCCAGTCGCCCACCAACTGCGCTCCCACCTGCCAGCCCTCGCCGACCGGTTGCTGGTAACCGGTCTGCACGGCCCAGCCCCGCGTGCGATCTTGCTCAGTGTGGGTGATAGGCTGGCCTTCGATGCTCCACCGGGGCATGTCGTGGTCCATCGCAAAGCGGTGGTGCAGCACCACCAACTCGGCGCTCCGCCCGTCCTGCCATTGCTGGTACAGCCCGGCTCGAAAGGCGCTCATCTGCCCGGACTGATCGACGCGGTTGCCATCGAAGTAGAGCAAGCGCACGCCTTCCAGCCCGTTGAGACCCGCCACAAACGCGCTCAGGCCGACGGACAAGTTGGTGCCTGGCATCTGCATGCCCGCCATCCCCCACGCATAGACGTTGTTCAGTGAGGTCGAATTGCGTTCCGGCTGAAAAGCAAATGCATCGGCGACAAAAAACACATCGTTGCGCGTCTCCTGCGTCAGTTCCTGCCACACCATCATCGCACCGCCGAAAAATGAGCCCTGGCGCGCCATCAACCCCATCGGCAAGGTACGGCCCGAACTGCCCTGCTGGCTGAAATTCTCATTCATCGACACGCCGTAGTACACCGGCGCGCTGGCAAAGCGAAAACCTTCGGTGTTGATGCCTTTGGCCGGGTTGACGAAGGGGTCGTGCCAGGCGTCATCGAGCGCGATGCCGACGCCGCCCATGCTCAGATTCTGGGAGGGAAAGAGCAAAAACTGCCCGCCCGTTGCCACCGGAATGGTTTTGACGGCAATCTGTTGGGCCTTAACGGGTAGGGCGAGGAAGAACAAGACAAAGAGGGTTGTAGCAATCCGAGTCTTCATGAGCGCTCTATAACATGGGGTGAGGGAAAAGATCCGTCCTCTTCGCATACACCAGCCTTGGTGCAGGTACCCAATAAATGCTGCTAAGGGATGGCCTTGTGCCCTAGCCAGCAGCCTGCACATCGCGCAGCACTTGCAGCCGATGCAGCATAGCGGCAATGTGTCCGTTTTCTATCACATGCGCGAGGTGCCCCTCGTTGAATCGATCGGTGCGGATGTGGGTGGTAAAGAGCTTGCGGAGGGTAAGCAGATCGGCCTGTGCCAGCAGATCCGGATCGTCGTAAAGTTGCCTGGCTTCTTTCCACGCAGGCCAGTCGAACGGAAAAACCATTCGTGTGCGAGAGAGCGTCTGGACGAATTGTACCACTTCGTCTTTGTCGATAGGCCATCCAGAAGCACTCGGTCGCGTAGCCGTGTAGCCTTCTTGCTCGAAGATGGGCAGAAAGGCGAGGACGGCGTCTAGCTCCTCCTGCGCCGGGGTGTAGTCGGCACCATTGGGCATGCTTAGTCAGAGGCCGTCGAGCTAAACTGTTCCTTGAACGTTTCAAATCCTTCTCGCACTTCTTCGTAGGGCAGGTTGCCTGCTTTGAGGCGGCGGTAGGGTGTGCGCAGGAGGCGCTGGAAGAAGTCATAGCCTTCATTGTACAGCGTCCGGTTTGGGCGGGCCGCGGCGAGGTGGAAAAGTACATCCTCAGCGCGGGCGTAGTGGCCCGTCGCATCAAGGTAGCGAAACAGCAGGTGCTGCGTGTCGGGGTCCAGCACGAACGGATCCGGGAAATGGTTGAGCAGGGCGTCGATGGTGGGAAGGTGATCGGTGGCGTTTTCCCATTTGCCAGAGGTGTAAAGGTCAAGGTAGAGGTGTAGCGCGAGGGTGCGGCTTTGCGTAGCAGCCTCAGTCTGACCTATTTCGGCAAAGCAATCGCCCTGGTGGAGCAGCAACTCGGCCACGAGCGCGGTCGAAGGGGCATCGGTGATTTTGTGGACGCGCAGGGCGTTTTGCAGCCCCTCGTACGTGATGGCTTCGATGGCGTGTAGATCAATTTCCAGGAGGTTTTGCCCGGTAAGCTGGATGTCTTCCAGCGCCTGCTCGTACGCGCCGTTCTTTTTGCGGAGGAGCACCTGCGCTAGAATCTGGGTAAACTGGCGCAGGTGGCGCATCAGGTAGTCTTCACGGATCATGGATTGGGGAAGCTATTAGCTATTAGCTGTCAGCTATCAGTTTACAGCATACAGATATAAAAGTTGGATCCTGATTGAACAGTGCTGGTGGATAGGGCAGGCGGCCTTATGGAAGGTAGACGGATGACGATTAGGCGTGTATCCATTTGCACATCTCCAATAGCTGACAACTTAAAGCTGCTTAGCTGACGGCTTCTTTCTACCACCGCGCCCGTTGCCCGCGCACATCCACGTGAATAAACGGGCCGCGATGCGAGGCCGGGGAATAGATGCCCAGGCCGCCGATGAACGGCTGGTACCACACCTCGTTCAGGTTGGCCTCCACGATGGCGGCAAGGACGTTGGCATCGGCCGTCGTGACGCGTCCGTCGTCGGTGAGGTCGTCCATGTTGTTGTTGCTGTCGGTATCGACGAAGATGTCGGCGGCTCCACCGTAGAGGTGGCGGCTATAGGTGGTGGTGTTGCCGATGGCGGCGTTGTACCACGGCGTGCGGAACGCGCTCATGACATGCAGCGTCTGCGCGTCAATGCCCTGCTCGTTGACTTGCTCCAGGATCATCTCCAACTTCAACGCCAACCGCTCGCGCAACAGGATGTATTTCGGCCAGTCGCTCTGTTGCTTACAGAGAAACTGCCCCAGCGTGAAGTGCGGAGAGACGCGGGTGTCGCGGTTGGCGGGTGTCACTTCCACAAACCCACGCGGCGGATTGTAGACAGGGTTGTCCCGTAGCGGTTTCAGTTCATACTGCCCGATCTTGTAGCCGTTGAGCGAGGTACTTTTCGGATTGAAAGGCGTCTTGACAAAGACGTTGAGCGTGATCGCCTCCCCGGCAGTCGCGTCGGTGATGTTAACGGGATAGATGCCGGGCTCATCAGGTGCGGTCCAGCGCCACTCGTCGGGTTGGATCTGCTCGGTTTTGCCTTCAGGGGCCGCAAAATTTGTGTTGCGTGGGCGTTCGGTAAAGACAGCTTCGATATCCAGCGTCTCACCCGGCATCACAAAGACACCAAAGATGCGATACGGGATCACCTCGTCTTTTACTTGCACGGCAAAGCTTGCCTTGCCTGAGGAGAAACGGTCCGTGACAGAAGGAGGTGGAGGCACTGCAAACAGCGACGTGTCGAGTGCCAGGGGCGATGGTTCGAGAGAAGTGGGCACCACCGGCGGATCAACAGGAAGCATGGGCAGGGCCGTAGGAGGAAGTACCGCCATCGGAGCAGATACGCCGGGCGGCGAGGCTTGCGCAAACTCCGGGTCTGTTGTCAGGGCATCATGTAGCAAGGGCAGGCTCAGCCCGATGCCTGCGAGCAGCAGGCCGACAAAAAGCACCACCACCGTTTTTTGAAAGCGGGTCATTACACCAATCAAATGATTCATTCGTATGTACCTGACAATCCAACGGGTTGGACCGGGGCACCGTTCGTGCAGGCATGCAACATCCGTGATACGGCTGGCAACAAAGCCGCACTAAAAGCCATTAGCATGCCATAATCAGGGGAAGGCATCCATTCACAGCAGCTGAGGGCAGCTACAATGAGAACAAGTAGGACGGGGACGAGCATCCTGTGCATCTTCGCATGGATGATTTTGTCGACGTGTGGCGTACAGGCACAGAACGAAGGCGACATCACCGTGGAGCGGGCGTTTCCCAGCCTGAGTTTCGATAACCCGGTGGACCTGCAACATGCAGGCGATGGCTCGAGGCGGCTTTTCGTGGTCGAACAACCCGGTCAGATTCAGGTTTTTGATAATGATGCAGCGGTGACTTCTACTGAAACGTTTCTTGATATCACAACGCGGGTGGCATCGGGTGGTGAACGAGGTTTGCTCGGCCTCGCCTTTCATCCTGACTACGCCAGCAATGGCTTTTTCTATGTCGATTATACCGCCTCTGGTCCCAGTCGTACCGTCATCTCGCGTTTTCAGGTCGATCCGGCCGATCCGAACAGCGCCGATCCGAACAGCGCAGTCGTATTGCTGGAAGTGGCGCAGCCCTTCGGCAATCACAACGGTGGACAGATCCGTTTTGGGCCGGATGGGTTCCTCTACATCGCCCTTGGCGATGGCGGCAGCGGCGGCGACCCCGAAGAGAACGGACAGAACCGCTCAACGCTGCTCGGCTCCCTGCTTCGTATCGACGTGGACAACCCGAGTAGCGGTATGAACTACGGCATCCCGGCAGATAATCCGTTTGTCGGTGCAGATTGCGGACCCACCGGATGCCGCGAGGAAATCTATGCCTTTGGTCTGCGCAACCCCTGGCGCTTCAGCTTCGACCCGCCGACGGGCCAACTCTGGCTCGCCGATGTGGGGCAGGGGGCGTTCGAGGAGATCGACATCATCGAGAGCGGCGGCAACTACGGCTGGGACACGATGGAGGGGATGCATTGCTTCGAGCCTTCCTCGGGATGCAACATGGAGGGCCTGATCCTGCCCGTATACGAGTATGGACGCGGCCTCGGGCGGTCGGTGACAGGCGGCTTTGTCTATCGCGGGACGCGGGTGCCGATGTTGACGGGGCAGTATATCTACGCCGATTTTGTCAGCGGGCGTATCTGGGCCTACGACGAGGCGACGGACAGCAACGTCGAACTGATGGACACCAACCTCGGCATCTCGTCTTTCGGCGTGGATGAGGCGCAGGAGTTGTACTTCACCGCCTTCGATGGACGCGTCTACCATTTTACTTCCGCCACGGGCAGTTCGACGGGTGAAGCCGATGTGCCGGATGCGCCCGCCACGCTCCAGCCCAACCACCCCAATCCCTTCACCGAATCAACGACGATCACGTACACACTGGACCGCGCCGCGTCCGTCGAACTTGCCGTCTACGACCTGCAGGGCCGCCGCGTGCGGACATTGGCGGAGGGCATGCAGCCGCCGGGCACCCACACGCAGCAATGGGACGGACGCGACGCCCAGGGTACGCACCTCGCTGATGGGTTGTATGTCTATCGCCTGTTGCTCGGAGCCGCCGTTGTCGCCAGCCGACAGATGGTGTTGGTGCGGTAAATCTGACTTGTGAAGAATCGAAACCAGGTCAAGCCAACTCCAACTCGTCCGTCAGCTTGAGGAAGAAATCCAGTTCGTCCTGGCTGAGGTGCCCGTCGGCCTGGGCAATGTGCATGACGGCGTTGAGTACGGCGCGGCGCTGGGGCGCGAGCGGCAGTCCTTTTTTGATGGCTGCAATGGCGTCGGTGAGATGGCGGTTGTCCGTATCATGCTGTAACGTGCGTACAGCGTTCCGCACGATGGCTTGCACGGCGTCGTTACGCAGGCTCGGTTGCCACTGCGCGAGTTGATCCGTGACGGCGGCATGCTCTTCCTTGTTCAATGTCCCATTGGAGCCGAGGGCCATAAACAGGTAGACGAGTGCGAGGTCGTGGACGGCGCGCTCCAGGTTGGCGGGCAGGTCAATGTCCCACGTCCGGGCGAGGGAGCGGATAAACCCGGTCTCGCCGCGATGGATCGTGCCGTCGGCGTGGGCTACCTGCACGAGGTCGTCGAGCATAGCGCTACGTTGCGCGTCGTTCATCTGGGCGTATTTCAGCCCTTCGATGACGCTCCGCACGTTGCGCCCATTGGGTTGCTGCCGGTCCATATCGGCCTCCGCCACCACGCGCCGGATATCGGGTTCGGGATGGGAAGGCACACGCCGACGCAGCAGTGCGACGATGGCTTCCTCTTCAGCTTCGTCCAATGTGCCATCGGCTTCGGCAGCGAGGAACAGATACAGAAACGCCACATCGTGCAGGGTACTCCAAGAGTCAGGCATAGATACATTCTAAGGTAAGTGCGCATCGTTGCCTTCAGTACCGTCTGCACCAACGTGGTTTTTTAATCTTCCGGCGTCCGCTTTTCCTGATACAATTCAATGCGATTGCCTTCGGGGTCGGTGATCCAGGCGAAGTCGCCATAGTCGTACTCTTCCACCTTCTCGACCTCGATCCCATCCTCACGCAGTTGCTCGACCATCACGGCGAGGTTGGCAACGTGGTAGTTCAGCATGAAGCCACGGCCTTCGGGCATCGCATCCTCCAGCGCCGGGAAAATGGACCAGGTCGTCGTGAAGACATGATCCGGGTTGGCATGGTCGCGCTGTTTGAACTGGTGGTAGTAGACGCCATTGTATTCATTGGCGGCGTCGATGCCGAGGTGTTTGCGGTACCATTGCACCAGCGCTTCCGGGTCGCGGGCGTAGATGAAGGTGCCGCCGATGCCGTGGATGCGTTCGCGAGAGGTGTTGTCGGAGGCTGGCATAAGGGGATCGGTTAAAGGGTGGCTAGCTTTTCGCGGTCGGCTTTCTTGAGGCCCTGCACCACGAGCGCGTAGGAGGCGTCGATCATGGTTCGGATCTCGTCGCCAGGAACGCTGCCGTCGAGCGTGACGGTGTTCCAATGTTTCTTGTTCATGTGGTAGCCGGGGCGCACGGCTACATACCGCTCGCGCAGCATCAGCGCTTCGGTGGGGTCGCACTTGAGCGAGAGGGTAGGTGGCAGGTTGTCCGGCGCGAGCAAGGCGAACATCTTGCCCATCACTTTGAAGA
>DATGCC010000555.1:0-2854 GCA_035312345.1 Rhodothermales bacterium | reverse complement strand
GGCCACCGCCGAGCAAAGCCGTCGGCAAGGCCTCGCCCCACCACGTCACATGGATGCCGAAGGGCCACCAGCACGCCGCCGGAAAGAGCCGGTTGAGACGAACCAGCACTTCGCCATCAAAGGGCAGGATGCCTTCCTCCGGGCGATGGAGTTTTCCTTCCGGGAAATAAAACAGGAGGGTCTCTGGCTTTTCCCGAAAGAGGCGCGCCGTATGGCGTAGCGTAGCAGCCCGGCGTTTGGCGTCGTCGGGAGGGAAAGGGAGCGCACCGGAGGCTCCGAAGAACGGAAAGCGATCCCACTCTTCCATCCAAGTGAGGACGGGACGGTTCAGCAGGCGCTGTGCCATCAGCCAGATGAGGTAGCCATCGTAGAAGCTGTGGTGGTTGGTGTAGAGGATCAGGGGCTGATTGGCAGGGAAGTCGGGCAAGTCACCCACCCAGCAGACACGGCGAAACTGCTTGCGCAGGTCGCGCAGCATGAGGTGCTCTACCAATGTGTTGGCCCAGCTCATTCCGTAGTCGGGGTGTATTGTTGCATCAGCCGTTGTTTGCGGCGCTCGTAGGTGTCGAAAAGAACAAGGGTGCTTTTTCGCCAGCGGGGTACAACAGCCCGGTGGTTCAGGTTGTCGTAGCCACGGGCGCGCACCTCGTTCATGATCTCTCGGTACATCCGCGCGGCCGCCCGGATCCCCATCTGCATGCGCCACGGCAGCATGTCGATGCCTGCCAGGCCGTCGTCGTACAGGTCTTCGGCGCGGGTCATCAGTGATTCGAGCAACACGGCGTAAGACACAGGGAGCGGCGTCGTAAGCGTTTCCATCTGCAAGTCGTAGTCCGAGAGGGCCTCTAGCGGCAGGTAGCAACGGCCCAGCAGCCGGTGGTCCTCGCCTACGTCGCGCAGGATGTTGGTGATCTGCATAGCGATGCCGAGGGCACGGGCGGCGGGTTCAGCCCGGCTCCGGTCGTCGGGGCGTTCCAGCAAGAACGGAAGCATCATCGCGCCAATACTGCCGCCGACGAGGTTGGAGTAGGCGATGAGGTCGTCCTGCGTCTGGATGGGTCGGTCGTTGAGGTCCCAGGAGGCTCCGTCAATCAATTCATACAGGGGCTCTTTATGGAGCGGAAAGGAGGCATGCACCTCATGCAGCCGCTGCCACATGAACTGGTCAGGTGGACGGCCCGCGAGTGTGGCATCCAGGTTGTCTTTCAAGGCGAGCAGCTCATCTAGCGCGGCAGTGGCTCCTACTTCCAGGACGGATTGGTCGGCGATGGAATCGACGCGGCGGCAGAACAGGTAGAGCGTGGCGATAGGCATCTGCACAGGCTCTGGCAGCAGCCGCGCCGCCATCGAAAACGTGCGCGAATGATACCGAAACGCCTGCCAAACCTGCGCGTCGTTCTCTATGGTAGCCGGTAACGTGATCCCCATGCCGAGGTAAGAGAGGCAAATTATGGGTTGCTGTCAAGCAAAGCGTGCTGGTCGAGAAAGAGAACACCACGCCCGTGTAGTGCCAGCAACGGCAGTGCCGTAGCAATGGCTCCAATAAAGAAGGCAGGCCACAGTCCGTAGACGAGGCTGATGGAGAGGGGAAAGAGACAGTTGAGCGTGTAGACCAGCGGAGCCCAGCGGCTCGTCGTGCGTAGGCCGCCGCCAATGAGTTCATAACCCGTCACGATGACTAACGTCACGCCAAACCACCCGGCCCAGTTGGAAGCAGGCATCCCGAAGAAAAATCCGCCATTCGGATAGTCCCAAAACGGAAAAGCCCGGCTCATGGCTGGATCGAGCGAGACATCCCAGAGCACCATAAACACCGTCGCCACGAGGATGCGGGGGAGGCGACCCGCCGCCAGGCGCCCTGCCAGATCCAGCGACAGCAGCGAGAGGGCAAACCACGAGGGTGGAATGAAGTAAGGCACATGCCCCAGAATTTTCGGCCCCAGCCAGAAAGTGTAGGCATATTCGCCGAACGGAAAGCCCGTCGAGGTGCCCACCAACTCACTCATGCCACCGATGAAGCTGCCCCAAAGCACGAAAAAAGCCATCAGCGACCAGCCCAGCGAGCGGACATACATCAGCACGGGCAGGACAGGCAGCAGCGTCATGTAGGTCCACGTTGGAGCCCTCACGAGGGTCGGGTAGAACGGGCCAAAGAATTCCAGCGTAGACGGAAACACCCGTAGCAGCACCGACCCGGCGACGCTGAAAACCATCGTCCCGACAAAGATCCAAAGACACAGCTTGAAGAGGCGGTCGAGCCGGTCCTTTTGTGCCATGGCTTCCAGTGGTGCGATACCCATGCTTAATCGGGAGAGGCGAAATAGAGTAGCAGAAAGGGCATACGGTGGTTTTGTAAAAGGCCATCAGGTGGTTGTGTGAGTAGAAGAACACTTGAACGCCTGAGCACGTGAACACCTTCGTAGCTCCGTCCGCAAGACGCCCGTTTCACAGAGCAGGTTCCAATGATTGCTATTCGTCCACCCGAGTACTATCCACGGCTCGAAACCGTCGCGTTGATGATGGTAGCGGAGACCTTTGTGCTGGCCGATACCTACCAGTACAGCCGCCAGTCTTTTCAGAACCGGGCGAAGATGCGCAACCCGGAGGGCTGGCAATGGGTGTCGGTACCGCTCAAGGGGGGACAGCATGGGTTGCCTATTCGCGACGTACGCATTCGTCATGTGGAGGGCTGGCAGAAAAAGCACTGGCGGGCTTTCACCTACAACTACCGTGCGACACCGTTCTTTGAGTTCTATGAGCCAGAACTCCGCGCCGTCTTCGACCAGGATTGGGAGCAACTCGCCGATCTGACGTGCGCCACCATGCTGCTTACCCATCGCCTTTTCGATCTTGA
>DATGCC010000554.1:0-4741 GCA_035312345.1 Rhodothermales bacterium | reverse complement strand
GTGGCAGCAACCTCATCACCGATCCGGGCGTGGCGACGCAATTGGTGGGAAGGAGAACCGCTCTTGATGGCAACGTTCTGGCAGTTCGGCCCGAGCATCTAAAACCAGTTGCCGAGGGGGGGGTCGTAGCCCAGGTGCGCTCGCGGCAGTTTCTGGGTACCTACGCCGAGTGGTGGGTGGATATAGACGGCCAGTCGCTGCGGGCGTGGATTGATCCTTCGGTGGAGCCTGCCGAAACCGTACATCTGACCGCCACCCAGCACCGATGGGTTCGGGAAACGTGAGGGCCCTATTACGTTCAATAGGCGAGTGATGGCCCCCTCTTGTCCAAAATCCCCGTCTAAAATCCCCAATCAAATCATGGCTACAAATCCCAAAAATCTGGCGGAAATTGCCGATCTAGAGATCCGCGATGGGCTGAACGGGTTAACCCCCGCACGCATCATCACGCTATACCGTCGGGCTCCGCTGCTGCGGCCCGTTTCTGACCCGAAGCGGGTCTGGGAGATGTTTGAGAAGGCTTCGCTGGTGTTGACGGCCTGGCACGAAGGCGAACTCGTTGGTATCGCGCGCGTGATGACCGATGGTGTGCTTTTTAGCTATCTGTGCGATCTGGCCGTGGAGCCCGATGTGCAACGGCTGGGCGTCGGGAAAACGCTCATCAGTGCGGTGGAAGAGCGGTGCAAAGGGACCGAACTTCTCCTGCGCGACTCGGACATCTCCTCAGGCTACTATGCCTACCTCGGCTTCAACAGCGTCGAAAACGCCTGGATCAAGAAGATTCGCTAGTTCTGTTGCAAAAGGGTTGATCTTACAAACCGGGTCGTGGTAGCCTGCCTAAGACCTCGGCATTGTGGTGAGCGGAAGGCGGGAAGCGGAGGGCGGTCAAGCGATGGTTTCGCGTCCCGTTTTCACGTCCCGCGCCCCGTAGGAAGTACCCTTGGGGTGCTCTCCGAACGCTACGCCTGAGAAGGTTGGAATGCCCAAAAGATGCATTGATCCTGCGCTAGGCGGGGTGCTACTGTTCAGGGGCGGGCTCGTAGGTGCGCAATTCTTTATCGAGCAGCTTGCCCCAGACGGCATCGTAGGGATGGACCTGCTGCACGGATTCGCCATCGCGGTAGACCGGGCGGCTTTCGTTGGCCCAGGCGAAGATTGAGCCTTCGAGGTTCATCACATTGGTAAAGCCGGCTGCTTGCAGGCGCTCGGCCATGTCGGAAGAGCGGTAGCCGACGGAGCAGTAGGTTACCAGGGGCGTATCGCGGGGGAGGGTGTCGAGGGCAGCGAAGTCCGACGTCTCAGGATCCAGGCGTCGGGCGTCGGGGAGGTGGCTGACCGCAAACTCGGGCTCCGTGCGTACATCGAGCAAAACAGGCACGGGCCGGTCCTCGGTTGCCAGCCAGGTCGAGAGGCTATCGGTCGAGAGTTGCTGTACATCGGGATAGGCCGCACGGATTTGTTGCTTCAGCACCGACCATCCAAGATTTTGCCCACACCCGGTCAGCGGGCTTGCGACGGTAATGAGCAGCACGAGCAAGAGAGAGGCGCGCATTTTGGAAGGTGTCTTCTATAAAAGATGCCTTACGCTGGTCTGCCCAGAATGAGTTCCCGGATCTGACGTATGTGCTGTTTCAGTTCGGTGGCCCGCTGTTCATACAGGTCTTCCATTTTCCGGCGATTCTGTTGTTGATCTTCGCGGACCATTTGTTCCAACATCCTAACCCGGTCTTCCATGGTGCGTAGCGCTACAATGAGCGCTTGGTCGGTCGCATCGGCCTGTCCTTCCAGCAGGGATGCTTTGGAGTAGGCATGGCCGATGTGGCACCGATAGCGATGTGTTCCTGCATCAGGCATCTTCCAGAGCACCCCGCCGCAGTCCGGGCAAGAGAGCGAGGTGCGTTGACCGATTTCATCCATCTTGCTGACGTCATCCATGGTGCGGTTTGTCAGTTGGGCTTCGATGAGCAGGTCGTTAGGAACAGGTATAGGCTCGCCTGCTGGCTCACCGGCTAGGAGTGACAGGAGCCCCCCATTTCGGAGATCGGCGTGGTGTATTCCACCGTAGTAGCTTCCAGGGCATTTCTGGGGATCTCTGCCTCTCCTGCAACACGAGGAGTGGGTATTGAAAGGACCGTGCGGGATGGTTTCAGACTATGTTGTGGTCTTTGCACCAGCGAATGGCGTAGCGAAGCAGCAGGGGGGAGCTTCTAACATCCAGCTTCTCCTTGATGCGCTGGCGATAGACTTCCACCGTGCTGACACTCAGGTTGAGTTGATCGGCAATGTGGCGTGGCGCGAAGCCTTCGCCAATGAGCCGGAAGACTTCCATTTCGCGGTCGGTCAGGGCGGCGAGTGAGTTGAGAACCGACCCGTTCAGGTGCGTACAAGCCTCCATTTGTTCGTGGACAGGCTCGCTGAGATAGACGCGGCCTGCCATGACTTCACGGGCGGCGTGGATCAACTCATTATCCGAGCACCGCTTCATGATGTAGCCGCGGGCACCGGCATCCAGGGCCCGTGGCGCGAAGAGTTGCTCGTCGTGCATCGAGATGATGAGGACGGGCAGTTTCGGATGATGCGCAGTGATTTGTCGGGTCAGTTCGAGTCCCCCGCGTCCCTCCAGCGATAGGTCCGTCACGACGAGATCGGGCGCGAGATCGGGGATGGCGAGGAGTGCCTGCGTCACATTGTCGGCTTCGCCACAGACGCAGAAGTCAGGTTGGCGTTCAAAAATCTGGCGGAGGCCGCGTCGTACGATGGGGTGATCATCAACGATGTAGACTCTTGTACGCATGGGCGTTTAGTAGAGGTAGTGTAGGTTTTAGTTCGGTGGTAGTCCCTCTCAATAGGTGCTTGATGATAAACCGCTATGTAGTTCCTTTCGGATGGCACCAGCAAGCATCCGACCCAGCCCTTTCTTGGTCAGGTACGCACGGGCACCTGCGCGGCGGGCACGGTCGCCCAGCACGGCCTCGTCATGCCCGGAAATAATGAGCACGAGAGTCTCCGGCTTCATTTTCAAAAAGCGCTCGGTGAACGCAAGGCCATCCATCCCTGGCAAGGAAACATCGACCACCACAAGATCGCAGGATACCTCTTTTAGCGTTTCCAACGCCTCTTCTGCACTCGCCGACGTACCACAAAGGTCGAGGTCTGGCTCGCGGTCCAGCACGTTGGCATAGGCCTGTCGCATAATGGGGTGGTCTTCGACGATAAAGATCTGGTGCGGCATGTTGTAGTACAAGGTTTAACTGGAAGCAAAAGGAACACGCTCCAGGGCGTTCGCAACAATCGTGTAAGAAGCAGGAACCGTGCCTAGTATCAGGAGGAGGTATCCTGTTCAGGCTGGCGGGGTACGCGGAGCGTTACGCGGGTGCCGTCGCCGGGGGTGGATTCGATGTGGATGTCTCCGCCGATCAGGGAGAGGCGCTCTTGCACGCTGGGCAGGCCAAATCCGCCCTTTGTGGGAGAAGTCAGTTCCAGCGCGGCAGTGTCGAAACCGGTGCCTCCATCTTCCACCTGCAATACAACGTCGTCGTCCTCTTGCCAACCGATGATCCGGGCGTGGTCTACCTGGGCATGTTTTACCACGTTGAAGAGCAACTCGCGCAAGGCCTGATACAGCAACACGCGCAGGCTGTGATTGGATACCTGGACCTCGCCGCGCAAGTCGATCTCGACATCCAGATTGTATTGTTCCTTTTTTCGCAGGGCCAGCCAGCGCAGGGTTTCCTCCATGTCGCTGCTCTTGAGGACAGGGGGGCTCAGTTCGGTGGATAGCGAGCGGGTCAGGGTGGTGGCCTGGTCGAGAATATCATCCACTTGATTGCGCAGGGCGTGGGCTTCTTTTTCAGACTGCGGGTTGCGCAACAGATCCAGTGTCATGCCCAGGCCGTAAAGCTGTTGCTGGAGATCGTCATGGAGAATCTGTGCGATGCGCTGTCGCTCCTGTTGCTCGGCTACCGTCAGGCGAGAGGCGAGTTGGCGAACTTCTTCTGTGCGTTCTTCGACGCGCTCTTCCAGCGTTTCGTTGAGTGCTCGCAACGCCTCTTCGGCCTGTTTGCGCTCGGTGATATCCAGCAGGCTGACGAGGATCTGGCTGTACGTAGGCGGGTCTACGGCGGTAAAAGTAAACGCCGTTTCCATGCGCTCTCCCCGCAATGTCTGCAACGCCACTTCCGCAGACAGATACGTGTCGCCTCTCGCCAGCACCATCAGTTCGTCTATGAAGATGGATCGGGCTTCGGGTAGAAAGACCTGGCGGAGGGGGCCGAGGAGTTCCTCTTTGCTGCTGGCTCCGTACATGGTGAGCGTAGCCTCGTTGACGGTGCGGATGCGGACCCGGTCGAGCATCCTGTCGACGATGGCGGAATGCTCTTCCAGGTAGCGGCGGAGGTCGGTGACGCCTTGCGCTTCGATAGCATCCAGAGCCTTCTTGACCTCGGAAAAATCTTCCTCCCAGATGGAGACGCCGACGGTGTCGAAGATGGCGCGGTAGCGCTCTTCGCTCTCGCGCAGGGCCTCCGTAGATTGCTTGAATTCTGTGATGTCGGAAAACAGGATGGCGACCTTTCGCTCTTCTGGCTCGCCGATGCGAAAGGCGTAGACATCGAACCACCGGTTGCCGAGTTGGTGCGCCTGGCTCGTGAACCGCTCCGGCTCACCGGTCTGGGCGATGCGGCCATAGGCCTCGAACCAGGAGTCCTCGTGCTCGGGGGCCAACTCCCGCATCCGTTTCCCC
>DATGCC010000553.1:0-5889 GCA_035312345.1 Rhodothermales bacterium | reverse complement strand
TTTGCAGACGGTCCAGGTGGAAGCCTCTGGATTGGAACCAGGGGACAGGGGCTTTTCCAGTACCGGCCCGGCACCGGGCAGTACACCCGCTATCGCCAGGATCGCGCAGACCCGGCGACGCTTGGCTCCGATTACATTTATGCGCTCCTGGACACCGACGGAGGTCTGTGGGTGGGAAGCATGTACTCTGATGGCGATGCGGGCCTCTCGCTGCTCGATCCGGCGTCGGGCCGCTTCAAGCGCTTCTACCATCAACCGGGGCAGGACGAGACGGTGGGGAGCTTTGGCGTGCTCTCGCTAGCAAAGACGCCCGAGGAGACGGTGCTGGCGGGCACGCGCTACGGCGGGATTTCCATCCTCGACCCGCGTGGGCGGGTGTATGCCGTGGAGCGGCCAGGTGGCCCGAACGACCTGCCTGCTCTGGACATCGGCATAGCCCTAGTAACGTCTGATGGGGTGCGTTGGACAGGCTTCCTCGGGTATGGCCTCATGCGCGAGGGGTCGGATGGCATGCGAACGATCTATGGCAGCCATAGCGCAGCCGACCGACCGCTGGATGCTTCGTACATCCTCAACCTCGCAGAGGGACGACGGGGCGAGTTATGGGTGGGAGCCTGGAGTGGGCTGTATCGCGTAGATCCTGATGGCACCGCGCATAAGGTCCCGCTGGTCGCGGCAGACCGGCAACCCCGTGTACATGCACTCTATGTAGCGCAGGATGGCGTAGTATGGCTAGCCTCCAGCGAAGATACGGTCTACCGCTACGATCCGCATACCAGCGAGGTCACTCGCTATGCATTGCCCGGCGAAGGGACCTTGCCAGCAGGGAACGTAGCCGAGTCGATCACGGCGTCCCCATCCGGTGCGACCTGGGTGGCATCAGGAGGGAGGCTGTACGTGCTCGCCCCGGCAACGACGGCCTTCGAGCCAGTAGACCCCGGCGGCGCAACAACCCTCATCCGCTTCGTCGAAGTGGCACAGGATGGAAGCCTCTGGCTGGGTACGTTTTACGACGGCGTGATCCACTTTAACCCCAATACGGGTACATCCGAGCAGTACAGCCTCAAGGCGGGGCTGTTGCACGGAGCGGTAACAGGAATGACCGTTGATCCCCAAGGGATTGTCTGGGTCGCCACGGACCGTGGGTTGCATCGACTGGATCCTCTGTCGGCAATGGTGACTCCGTTTCCAGAAGCAGCCGTCGTACAGGCCAACAAGTTCAGACGCAGCCCGGTCACGTGGGCAGATGAGGGTTGGGTATTGATGGCAGGGCTGCACGGCGTATTTGTGCTGGATGCAAAACGCGCAGCAGCAGGCAGCGATGTTCCGGCCCCCAGCGTGATACACGTCAGGAGCGCAGCTGGACTGGAACCCGTACGGGCTGACAGGCAGGTTTCGATCCCCTGGAGCCATGCTACCCGGCTTCAGATCCAGGTCGCCGTGCCGACCTTTCGTAGTGCAGCGAGGGCCTCTTACGCCTACCGGTTCCTTCCAGACGGAACGTGGAACGAGGTGGGCACAAGCGGTCTGATAGACCTCTCGGCAGCAGGCTCTGGCACACACCGCCTGGAACTCACTGCGGTCCATCTCGGGGTGCCATCGCCGCCTGCCCTGCTTGACATACAGGTGGGGTGGCCCTGGTGGAAACACCCGCTCGCTCGCATAGGGTGGGGGCTTTTGGTGCTCCTAGGGGGCGTGTTGCTGGTACGCTGGCGACTGGCGCAGGCCGAAGAAAAAACACGGCATCTGGAACAAGCCGTAGCAGTACGCACCGCAGAACTCCGCCAGCGCGCCGAAGAATTGCAGGCCGCGAACGCCACCATTGAGACGCAGGCCAGCCGGTTGGCCGGGCTAGACCAAATGAAGTCGCGCTTCTTCGCCAACATCTCCCACGAGTTCCGAACACCCCTCGCGCTCATCCTGGGCCCTGTGAGCGATGCCCTGGACGGACGCTGGGGCACGCTGCCGCCCGACGAAAAGGAAGACCTGACGATGATCCGGCGCCAGGGGCGGCGGCTGCTCGCGCTGGTGAATCAACTGCTGGACCTCTCTACGCTCGATGCTGGCAAGTTGCGCCTGGAGCCACGGGCGGTGGACCTGGTTGTGCTGGCCCGGACTATGGCCGAAGCGTTCTCTTCCCTGGCGGAAAGGAAGCACATCACCCTCCGGCTTCGGTCGAGCCGAACCACGTTGGGTACCCGCGTAGACCCGGATCGCCTGGAGCAAGTGCTCAGCAACTTGATTGGGAATGCGCTGAAGTTTACACCAGCCGGGGGTACGGTGCAGGTAAGCCTGGATGCGCAGGAAGCCTGGTGCCATCTGTCCGTGCGAGACACGGGCCCCGGCATTCCCGCCGAGGAGCAGGAGCGACTCTTTGATCGGTTCTACACGGCCCGCCGCGCAGGAGACATGCCAGCCCCCAGCACCGGCATCGGGCTGGCGCTGGCCCGTGAGTTGGTCGAGTTGCACGGGGGTACCATTGAGGTAGAAAGCGAGCCGGGCTTTGGCGCTACGTTTGTGGTCACGCTACCCCTTAGCATGGCAGGTTTCACAGGAGCCGACGGGGCATCCGCTACGCTTGAGGACCATGCCGGAGGAATGGGCGATACCATGGCCCTTTGGGATGAGCCTGCAGATGCCCTCCCACGGCCTGAAGAAGCCAAAGACGCTGAGGTCCCGCTGGTTTTGGTGGTCGAAGACAATCCAGATGTATGCGGCTACATCGCGCGGGCTTTGCAGGCAAACTACAACGTGTTTACGGCTCCAGATGGAGAGCAAGGGCTGGCGCTGGCGCGTGAAAAGCGCCCCGATCTGATTCTGAGCGATGTCATGATGCCCGTGATGGACGGTTATGCCCTCTGCCAGGCCATCAAGGCAGACGAGGCGCTGCGAACCGTACCGGTGGTGCTACTGACTGCCCGGGCGGACGAGGAAAGCAAAATGGAGGGGCTGGGGGCAGGCGCGGACGACTACCTCTACAAGCCTTTCAATAGCTCAGAACTGCGTGCGCGTGCCGAAAACCTGATCACCATCCGCAGGCTTATGAGGGAGACGTACGCCACCCAGGTCATACGCGTCTCTGCTTCGCAAATAGACGTGCCCTCTGAAGACGAGCAATTTCTGGAAACGGCGCGCGAAGTCGTCGAGGCCCACCTCGCCAACACACAGTTTTCGGCTAGCTGGATGGCCGAGGAAATGGGCATCAGCGCCCGACATCTCCAGCGTAAGCTCAAAGACCTCTGCGGGCTCACGACAAACGTGTTTATTCGGACTATCAGGATGCAACATGCCCGCCAACTCTTGAGCCAGGGAGCAGGCAATGTCAGCCAGGTGGCTTATGCGGTGGGTTTCTCAGATCCCAAGTATTTCTCCCGGGTTTTCCGGCAAGTGTTCGAGGTGTCGCCGTCCGAGTATCAGGCATAGTAGCCGCACCGTAGGGCCCAGTGCAGGGTCTAAGCATCTTTTGTGCAATGCGACCTTCCCAAGCGTGGCGTTCGTAGAGCGGGAGGCTTTTTTAGTGGATGGTGGATAGAAAGCCCGCTTTTCCATCCACTATCCACTCTCTACTATCCACCAGAAAGCACCCTCCGCGCCCCGTAGGAAGTACCCTTGGGGTGCTCCCCGCAACGCCGACCCGGTTTGCTAAATCGACCCTTCGAGCAGCACCGGGAAAACGGGGCTGGCTGAAATATCCTCCTTTCTGTCCCGGTTGTCTGCCCCGCGTTGCGCAGATTGAATCTGCTGCTAACCCAAACCGGAGACACCCATGTTCAGCTTCAAAGCGCTACTCCCTTTCGCCTTGCTCCTATGCTTCCTTTTTGCTGTGGTGGAGATAGGCACAGAAACCGCCGCGGCACAGTCCTTCAAGCCCTTCAAGGCGCACAATAACATCACCATCCAGTACGCCGTCTTGCTGCCCGAGCCGTATGATCCTGACAAAGCGTATCCTACCGCTGTGGCCTTTGCTGGCGCACAGATGTGGGAGGAGGAAGCGCGTCAAATGAGCCACATGCTCTGGCGCGAGCCAGCATACCGGGCAGAGTGGATTATCGTCATTCCGCTCACGCCAGGCGAAGACTGGCGTACCCATCCCAACCACCATGCCCTCAATGACCTTCTGGATGAGATCCGGGCAACGTATAAGGTGGCTGGTGACACGTTCCACATCCTCGGCTGGGGCCAGGATGGCGCGGATATAGCCAGCACATGGTCAAGTGCGTCGCCTGCCTACTTCACCAGCCTGATTGCCGTCAATGGGGCTCCCTTTTCTCGCTGGGATGATAAAGATCTGAAAAACTTCTTCAGCCAAAAAGGAGCCGACCTGCACATCCTGCTGATACATTCGGGCGCGGCTGATGCGTTCGCGGCCTTCAAGCAACGCATGGCAACGACCGGCAAAGAGCTTACGATGCTGCACGGTATGGATGAAGCGACGCTCCGGCAGGGAGGGGTGCTGAAGAGCGCCGCGCAGAAACTGGCTTCTCGCTGATTGCCCAGTAGCGCAGCGGCCGCGCAAGGCTCGGCACACATGCCGTTAGGTCCAAGAGAGGACCTGGCGGCATTTTGCTTTATTTGCCTTTCAGGGATTCCCCTACACCAGCGCACATGCAAAATCTGGCAGACGCTGGCAACAGGGCTCTCTAGCTTGCTGTGCAGTCGAGCATTTGTAGCGTCTCTGGCATTTTCCTTACGGGTTTCATGCAGAGGCGTTTGTGGGAGGCTTTTAGATTCCCTTCCTTTAGATTAAGGGATGATGGGATTGCCCCCTATCCCATACGCTTCGGCGGAGAAAGGAAACCGTAGATACTGTTGCTCAATGAGCCTGGAAATTATGGAACGCCCTGATACCTATACACCCGTCCCCTCGTTCAAGGAAGCCCCGTCGCACGACCTTTTTCGCCCGCAACCGCAGCCGCTCGACGCCATCTTCAAGCCGAGTGCCGTAGCAGTCATCGGGGCCAGCGAGCAGGAAGGCACCGTCGGGCGGACCCTCCTGAAAAACCTGCTCAACGATCCCTTCGGTGCCACGATCTATCCGGTCAACCCCAAGCGGCCGAGCGTGCTGGGCATCAAGGCCTATGCGTCGGTGAGCGAGATCCCGGAGGCGGTGGACCTGGCTGTGATTGCGACCCCGGCGCGTACGGTGCCGGGCATCATACGCGAATGCGTCGACAAAGGCATTAAAGGAGCCGTCATCATCTCAGCGGGCTTCAAGGAGATCGGAGAGGCGGGCGTAAAGCTGGAGCAGGAAGTCCTCGAAATAGCCCGAGCAGGCCAGATGCGGATCATCGGGCCGAACTGCCTGGGCGTGATGCGTCCGCCTACGGGCATGAACGCGACCTTCGCCACGGCGCTGGCGCGGCCCGGCAACGTCGCGCTCCTCAGCCAGAGCGGAGCCATCCTGACGGCAATCCTCGACTGGAGCTTCCACGAGCATGTGGGCTTCAGCGCGTTCGTGTCTACCGGCTCCATGCTCGATGTGGGCTGGGGCGATTTGATCTCCTACTTTGGCAACGATCCAAAGACGGAGAGCATTCTGATCTATATGGAAAGCATCGGCGACGCCCGCTCGTTTTTGTCGGCGGCGCGGGAGGTGGCGTTTCAGAAACCCATCATCGTCATCAAAGCGGGGCGGACGGCGCAGGCGGCGCAGGCGGCGGCCTCACACACCGGTAGCCTGGCCGGTAGCGACGAGGTGCTCTCGGCGGCCTTTCGCCGCTCGGGCGTGCTCCGCGTAGATGCCATCGCCGACCTCTTCCAGATGGCCGAGACGCTGGCGAAGCAACCCCGCCCGCGCGGCCGCAACCTGACCATTCTGACTAATGCGGGCGGCCCCGGCGTGCTCGCTACCGACGCGCTCATCAAAGGCAGGGGCAAGCTCACGCCGAT
>DATGCC010000552.1:0-5644 GCA_035312345.1 Rhodothermales bacterium | reverse complement strand
CGCTATCGGGAGGCCACCGAGAACCGCGTGCAGCGTGTGGCGCAGCGGACCGGCGATCTGGTATCACTGGATGAGGTCGCACAGGACGAACCACCTAGCAGTAGCCAAGCAACCAGAAGAGTAGAATAAAAATGATGACGGTGCTGATGCAGCCCCCGCCCAACTTCTTGGCTCCGTAACCAGCGATCAGCGTGCGGAAGATGTTGTTCATGGTGCATGTACAAAGATTTGCAGGGAAGCCACGACGAAGCGCTGGCCTTAAATGGAGCGACAATATCCCGCTCGCTCAGGCAGCATACAAGCAATCCGCAGCCTGACCTGGTGACGTTCTTGTTTTGTGTCGGTGCGTCAACAACATGGTAACAAAAAAGCCCCGAAGGCACGCGGCATCCGGGGCTGGCAAAGTAAAATCGGGAAGGGTCAATAGGCGGCGGGCGCGTTGACGGCCTCGACGCGGGTGATCTGCGGGACGGTGCGTTTGAGGGTTTGCTCAATGCCAGCTCGAAGCGTCATGGTGCTCATCGGGCAGGTGCCACACGCGCCCATCAACTCTAGCTCGACGACCATGTCTTCGGTAATGTTGAGCAGCCGGACCGAGCCACCATCGGCCATCAGGTAGGGACGGATCATGTCCAGGCTTTCCTCGACCTGCTGACGCAGGGCGGGGTCGTCTCCAGGGGCGTAGGTTTCCGGGGTCATGTCTTTATCTTCAGCCATAAGGCATCCGGGCAAAAGGGGGAATAGGGCTTGTTAGGCATCTAACGTTTCGTAGGTGGAAAAGATCGCATTAACGGTACAGAATCTCAATAGGCGAAGTGGCTGGTTGTTCGGCATTGCGGCGGGCAATCTGCGCCACGATGTTCGTCGCGGCGGTGTCAAACGCTTTTGATGAAGCGCTGTCGGGATGCAATGCCATCACCGGGGTACCCATGTCGCCGGTTTCGCGGACCTGCTGTTCCAGCGGAATCTCGCCGAGGAAGGGTACATCGAGTTCATCGGCGAGACGACGTGCGCCACCTTGGCCAAAGAGGTAGTACTTGCGATCAGGTAGGTCGGGCGGGGTGAAATAGGCCATGTTTTCCACGATACCGAGGACAGGCACGTTGACGTTTTCGAACATCGCGACCCCTTTGCGAGCATCGGCAAGGGCCACCTCTTGTGGCGTCGATACAACGACGGCTCCCGTCAGCGAGACGGTTTGCACGATGGTAAGCTGGATGTCGCCGGTGCCGGGCGGGAGGTCGAGGATCAGATAATCGAGATCGCCCCAGGCCGTGTCGTTGAGGAACTGCTTGACGGCACTCGACACCATAGGGCCACGCCAGATGACGGCCTGGTTTGGATCGACCATGAAGCCCATCGACAGCAACTTGACGCCATACTTTTCGAGTGGCAGGATTTTGCGTTCCTGGCTCACACGTGGCTTTTCGTCGGTGATGCCGAACATGGTGGGGATCGACGGGCCGTAAATGTCGGTGTCGGCGAGGCCCACCTCATAGCCCTGTTGGACGAGCGCTACAGCGAGGTTGACCGCCACCGTGCTTTTGCCTACACCGCCCTTGCCCGACGCCACGGCGATGATGTTCTGGATGCCTGAACTCTTGGTCGTCTCTGCGCCGCTCATGGGCACGTCGTCGCCGAGTCCGATCATCTCGCTGTCGGTTTCGATCTGCACGTCGAGATGATTGCCCAGCGCCTCATGGATAGCCTGACGGGCCGCGTCGGGTGCTTCTTTGGCAAATGTCGAGCGTGGGTCTTTCAGAACAATGGTAAAAGAAACCGCGTTGCCTTGAATCTCCATTCCTTTCACCATGCCAAGGCGCACAATGTCGCGCCCGCGTTCGGGTTCAACGACGGAGGAGAGGGCTTGCAAAATCTGTTCAGGAGTAACGGCCATAATAGGTGATGTTGATTCATTGACAAGGGAAGGCACCTGTGCCGTGACAACGAACCGAAGGCCCATGCTTGTTCCAGGTTCAACATTTCCTCGCAGACAAGCAACACGTGGCCGCACCGATTACCGTGCCAGCCGTAGCACCACCGACCACCAGGCACCTTCGTTGGCCTCTCGGACAAAAGCAAGGCCGTGTTGTGCCGCGGCATTGAGCAAGCCGTTGCGGTCTTCTAAAAGCAACCCGGCCAACACCAGATGGCCATCGGGTTTGAGCTTCTTGGCAAATGTGGGCATCAAGTCGAGGAGGACGCGGCGATTGATGTTGGCGAGGATCAGGTCAAAGTGTTCTTCGGGCACCACGCTGATGTCGCCTTTGCGGAAAGCAACCGCACCAGAGACGTCGTTGAGATACAGGTTTTCGACGGCATTGTCTTGCGCCCACGGGTCGATGTCGAACGCGATGGCCCGGTCTGCGCCGAGCTTGATGGCCGCGATAGCGAGGATGCCGGTGCCGCAGCCCGCATCCATCACGAAGTCACCTTGTTTGACGAGATTAGGCAAGAAACGCAAGGCGAGGCGCGTGCTCTCGTGGTAGCCCGTGCCAAAGCTCATCTTCGGGTCGATCTCCAGAAGGATTTTGTCGGCGTGCTCATTGGGCAGGGCAGCCCAGGTGGGCTTGACGAGAAACGGCCCGATGGCGAGCGGCTGGATGGTCTCTTCCCACTGCTTGTTCCAGTTTTGCGCCGTGACCTCGTTTTCCTCGACAGGCACCATCAAACCGTGTGAGCGGAGCCACTGCTCAATATGCTCGCGCTTCACGTCGGTCCAGCGTGGGGCAGGGATATAGGCGTTCATGAACCCGTCTTCCTGCTCGAACACCTCGAAGTCCAGGTCACTCAACTCGGCGATGAGGAATTCTTGCAGCTCGTCTGCGACGTGGATTTTAAGCGAGATGGTGTGTGTCATGGTGCTGAGTGAGTCTACGAGTCTAGGAGACCTACGAGTCCAAACGTGTTTTTCCAGACTCGTAATCTCACAGGCTCCCCGACTCATGAATTATCAAATCGCGGCTCATTACCAGTTCCATATTGCGACACAGATGGCTCAACTGAAAGCGTTTAGCAAATTATTACAGGCTTCTTGCAAGATCGGCATCTCCTTCGCGTAGCAGAAGCGGAGGAAGTAACGCCCGCGCTCGGGTATCTCGAAGAAAGAGTGGCCCGGCACGGTTGCCACGCCTGCTTTTTCGATGAGCGACTGGCAGGCTTCCTGGGCATCGTCGAAGCCGTCATAGGTATGCGAGAAGCGCTCAAAGTTGGCGAAGACATAGTAAGATCCGTCAGGCCATGGGACATCGAAGCCGATCTGTTCGAGCGTTTCGCACAGCAGTTGGCGCTTTGCGGTGTAGGCTTCCTGCATTTCCTCAAAGTAGACATCGCTCATCTCGAACGCCTCGGCGACGCCGTGTTGGAGCGGGGCGGGAGCGCAGATGTAGAAGAGGTCGTTGAGCAGGCCCATCTTGTCGATGAGGGGCGGAGCCGCCACCGCGTAGCCGAGCCTCCAGCCCGTCATGTTGTACGTTTTAGAGAAGCCGGAGAGGGTGACGGTGCGCTCGTACGCGCCGGGCAGCGAGGCCAACGAAACGTGCTCATGCCCGTCATACAGCATGTATTCATAGATTTCGTCGGTGATGGCGTAGAGGTCATGTTTTTGCATTAACGCCAGCAGCCGTTCCAGTTCGTCCCGCGTCCACACCTTGCCAGTCGGGTTTGTCGGCGTCGTCACGACGAGTGCTTTGGTCTTTGGCGTAATGGTCTGTTCGAGCAAATCGAAGTCGATAGACCAGTCGGGCATGGTGGTCGGGAGGTACTTGATATCCACACCGATGAGGTCGAGCAGGTTGCGGTGGTAGCCATAGAAGGGCTCGAACAGGATCACTTCGTCATCCGCTTCCAGCAGCGCAAAAATCGCCGCCACGAACGCGCCTGTCGAGCCGACGCTCACCATCACTTCTTCGTCTGATGTGGCCGGGATGCGGTTGTAAGATTGCGCCTTTTCGAGGATCAACGCCCGCAGCCGCTTGATGCCAGCATAGTTGGTGTAGATCGAATGGTTGTCGGCGATGGCCTGCTGGGCACCCTGCTTGATGGGCTCTGGTGTGGGCAGGTCGCAGATGCCCTGGCCCAGATTGATGCCATTGACGGCGTTGACCAGCTTCGTGATGGCACGGATATCGCTCTGGCTCAGGGCGTCCGTTCGGCGGGCAAGTGATTTCATACAGAAAAGGTTGTTAGCAAGTGGTGAGGGTGCAGCAGTGACGGGACAAAGTAAGGCTGCTTTATTCGATACGAAAGCCTATAGCATACACGCCGTACGCTGTTCGCTGGTCGCTGTGCAACTCTTCATGCTGGCGAAGATCGTCCTCTCGAACCGGCGGCTCCGGGCATGGTTGCCTTCGCTCATTTTCGCGCCCGTCTGCCTGTACCTGTTGGCCCATCGCGGCGAGTACCTCTGGGTCGATTCGCTCAACCTGCTCATCCACGAAGCCGGGCACTTGTTGTTTTCTGGATTGCCAGCGGTGTGGCACGCCGCCGGTGGTTCGCTGCTGCAAGTAGGGCTGCCTGCTGCGCTCGTAATCCACTTTCGGTGGTACCGGATGCCGTGGGGCGAGCGGCTGTCCCTGGCGTGGCTCGGGCAAAACTTCCTGTGCCTCAGCGTCTACGCCGCCGACGCGCAGGCACGGGTCTTGACGTTGCAAGGCGGCACCACGCACGATTGGGCCTATTTACTCGGGCATGCCGGATGGCTGGATTTTGATGGCGTCGTCGCCGGTTTTTTCAGCGTCCTAGCGCTCATCAGTTTTGCAGGGTTACTGCTGTTGCCGCTGAGTCGTCGCTAGGGTTTGACACCGACCAGCATCTCTCGCTTGCCCGGTGGCCCCGGACGCTTTTCCACAGCAAATCCTGCTGCTGTCATCGCTCGGCGCACGCTGCCTTTCGCCGAATAGGTTGTCAGTCTGCCGCCCGATTTCAGTGCATCGTAAAGGCGGGCGAGGAAGGGTTTTGTCCAGAGTTCAGGGTTGGTGTCCGGGCTGAAGGCATCGAGGTAGACGGCATCGAAAGGAGGGACTGGGAGCACGGTCGTCGTTGCATCGCCCACGAGCAGGTCGAGTGTGATTGTGTCGGAGCTGGCGAAATGATAGACGCTGGGCAGGGGCGTTTCGGGCAGCGTTTTACGCCAGGCGACCAATGCACTTTGCAAGGCCATTGCACCCAAGATTTCGCCGTGGTTGAGGCGGGCGAGGAGGATAGCGGGTAAGACGTTCTTTTCCAGCGAGACAAAGTGTAGTGGTACGTGGGCTTGCTCGGCATGGTGGGCTGTTAGCAGGAAGTTGAGGCCAGTGCCAAAACCCACTTCGAGCACACGGGTAGGCTGGCTCTGCTGCAAGCGCTCGGTGACGCCTGTGGCTTCCAGAAAGACATGCCGGGCCTCCGTCAGCGCACCCAAAGTAGAGTGATAGGTTTGATCGTAGGTGGGGTTGTAGAGCGTATCGCAGCCATCGGCAGTGGCTTGTTTGGTGGGAGAGGTATGGTATTCTTCCTGCATGATTCAGGTATTCTACGGCGCGTCCTTTGTTGTGTCCGTATGTTGCTGTAAAAAGGGCCAGCGCTGAGACGCCTTAGAAAAGGCCATCGCCTTCCGCTATGTTGGGTTTGACGAGAACCGTTCAAACACAGCAGAGAGACAATG
>DATGCC010000551.1:0-3416 GCA_035312345.1 Rhodothermales bacterium | reverse complement strand
AGTACGCGGGTGCGGATCGAAGCTAACCACCACGCTCTGCCCGTCACCGGCTGCCGCTCGCTTTACCAGGTAGCGCAAAATGGCTTGATGCCCGATATGCACCCCATCGAACGTACCGACCGTCACGAATGAATCGTCTTCCCGTTCAATGGCTTCCAGCCCAAACGCACGCTTCATCCAGTTCCCTCCAAGGCCTGCGCCAGATCATCAAGGGTCCAGGCTTCGTCCACCTGGTGCGGGCCGATAGCGGTACGTCGGAGCGCGACCAGATGCGCACCCACGCCGAGCACCTGGCCCATCTCGTGCGCCAGACTGCGAATGTACGTCCCCTTTGAGCAGGCCACTTCAAACGATACGTCTGCCCCCTCGCGCTTTGTCAGTTCAAAACGCTCGATATGCACCTGACGCGGAGGACGCGCCACCTCTTCGCCACGCCGGGCTTTCTTGTAGAGCCGTTCGCCGTTCACCTTGACAGCCGAATACATGGGGGTGATTTGCTCAATATTGCCCAGGAATTGCGGGCGGGCGTTATCAAGATCAGCGTCTGAAATGTGATCCCATGCTTTGCGCGTGGTCACGTCGGTTTCGGCATCGTAGGACGGGGTCACTTCGCCGAGGCGGAAAGTGCCTGTATAAACTTTAGGTTGCCCCATAAACGATTCCATCAGCTTGGTGGCACGCCCTACGAGGCAGATGAGTAGTCCCGTTGCCATTGGGTCGAGGGTGCCCGCATGCCCGATTTTTCGTACAAGCAAAAGATGCCGTAGCTTACGAATGACATCGAACGAGGACCACCCCTTCGGCTTGTCGATAAGCAATACGACGCGCTCCCAGGACGGGGGAAGATGAGGTGCACCAAAGACAAGGTCGGACATGGACTATGCAGCTATTCACCGCCTCGGCGAGCGCGTTCGGCGCGGATGCGGTCGAAGATCGACTCCATATGCTCGGCCTGCTCCAGCGATTCGTCGAGAAAGAAACGCAATTCGGGAATCACCCGCACCTGATGGCGGATGCGGTTGGCCAGCGCCGAGCGGATCTGAGGCGTCTGTTCCCGGACATGCATGAAGGTGGCCTGCCGCTGCTCCGGCGTCGTACCCATAACACTGACATAGACGTACGCAATTGACAGGTCTTTCGTAACCCGTACACCCGTCACAGTCACCATCAACTGCTGGTCAAACTCTTTATTCAACACATCGGCGATGTCCCGTTGCAGCAACTTCGCCACGCGCTCTGTACGAATACTCATGTTGGATTCAGCTATCAGCCGTCAGCTATCAGCCGTCAGCTTTTCAATCATGGACTGATAGCTGAAAACTGATAGCTGATAGCTCCCTTAAACTTCCAGCTTACGTTTCGTCTCGACGATCTCGTAGGCTTCGATCTGATCGCCCACCTTGAGGTCGTTGAAGTTTTCGATGCCGATGCCGCACTCATAGCCGCTCTGCACTTCGCGGGCATCATCTTTGAAGCGGCGTAGCGACGCAATTTTGCCGTCGTAGACCACCACGCCTTCACGTACCAGATGCACGCGGTCGTTGCGGTGGATGCGTCCTTCGGTGACCATGCAACCAGCAATGGTACCTGCCTTGGGCACCTTGAACAAGTCGCGCACCTCGGCGACGCCATTGATCTTCTCTGACTCCTCGGGCGTGAGCATGCCTTCGAGGGCGTCGCGAATGTTTTCTATGGCGTTGTAGATGATCGAGTAGGTGTGAATGTCGATCTCTTCACGCTCCGCGGCGGCGCGTGCGCCTGCTGTGGGCCGCACCTGGAAACCGAGGATCACAGCGTCTGAAGCAGAAGCCAACATCACATCGCTTTCGCTAATAGCACCGACACCACTGTGGATAATCGCTACAGCAACCTCATCGGTCGAAAGCTTGAGCAGGGAATCAGCCAGGGCTTCAACGGAACCGCCCACATCGCCTTTGATGATGAGGTTGAGTTCGCTGAATTCACCCAGCGCCATGCGCCGCCCGATGTCTTCGAGGCGGATGTGCTTGCGCTGCCGCATCTTCTGCTCGCGGTGGATCTGCGCACGGCGTTGCGCAATGTCTTTGGCCTCACTTTCGTCGTCAATGGACACAAACTGGTCACCCACGTTGGGGGAGCCATTGAAGCCCAGCACCAGAGCCGGCTGCGAAGGCCCGACCTCCATGATGCGGTTGTCGCGCTCGTCGAACATAGCCCGAACGCGCCCGCTGTGAATGCCCGCGACAAACGGATCGCCAACGTGGAGGGTGCCATTCTGAACGAGCACCGTCGCCACGTTGCCCCGACCCTTGTCGAGCCGCGCCTCGATGACGATGCCGTTGGCCTCGCGCTCTGGATTGCCTTGCAATTCCTGCAGGTCGGCTTCCAATAGCACTTTTTCGAGCAAGTCATCGACGCCTTCACCGTTCATCGCCGATACGAGGGCACACTGCACATTGCCCCCATACTGCTCTACAAGGACGTTTTCCTCGGCCAATTGCTGCATCACTTTCTGCGTATTGGCCTCGGGCAGATCGATCTTGTTGATCGCAACGACAATAGGCACTTCGGCAGCACGGGCGTGGTTGATCGCCTCCTGCGTCTGCGGCATGACCGCGTCGTTGGCAGCGACGACGAGAATAACGACGTCGGTCACCTTTGCCCCACGCGCACGCATGGCGGTAAAGGCTTCGTGGCCTGGCGTGTCGAGGAACGTGACCGATCGTTCGTTGGGCAATTCGACCTGATACGCCCCAATGTGCTGTGTAATACCGCCCGACTCGCCAGCTACCACATTGGCCTTGCGGATGTAGTCGAGCAGCGAGGTTTTCCCGTGATCGACGTGGCCCATGACGGTGACGACCGGCGCACGCGGGATAAGATCCTCAGGATCGTCCTCTTCCAGTTCTATGTCGTCGGTGCCGAATTCGGTGATGAACTCGACTTCCAGACCAAACTCATCGGCGACGAACTGGATGGTGTCGGCGTCGAGGCGCTGGTTGATGGATACCATCATGCCCGCCCCAAACAAGGTGCTGATGACCTCGTTGACAGGGACGCCCATCAGGTTCGCCAGTTCGCCCGTTGAGACGAATTCGGTGACGCGCAGGATGCCTGCCTGCTCCTCCTTCAACTGGCGCTCGCGCTCGCGCTCTTCCTCACGGCGCTGCCGCTGGTTGCGGCGGCGACGCTGACGGACGCGGGCGGCACCCTGCTCCAGTTCGCGCAGGGTATCCTGCAAGGTCTGTTCGACGTCTTCCTCATCCACACGCGGCTTTCGCTTGCGTTTGCGCTTGGACGTCTTGGATCCCGAACTGTCTTTGATATTCACCTTGCCGCCATCGGTAGAAGCGGCTTTTTTCTTGCGCTTGCGTTTGCGCTTGCGGGGTTTGTTTTCTTCAATAGACGCCAGATCAAGCTTGCCAACGACTTTGGTG
>DATGCC010000550.1:0-4451 GCA_035312345.1 Rhodothermales bacterium | reverse complement strand
GGAAGTGATAGCATGGAACGCATTTTCGAGACCATCTGGACATACGCGGTTCAGATCAACGCGCTAGAGGCCGCCGGACTGATCTTTGGCCTACTCGGCGTCTGGCTGCTCATCAAGCAAAACATCTGGACGTGGCCTGCGGGTATCATCTACGTGCTCATCTCGTTCGTCATTTTCTATCAGGTCAAACTCTACGCCGACCTCGCGCTGCATGTTGTTTTTCTGGCTTTGAACGTCTACGGCTGGTATTACTGGATCTACGGTAAAAAGGATAGGGAGGAAGAGCTATCCGTCACGAGAGCCCAACCGAAGACGTTGGTCGTGCTGGTCGTGCTCTCTGCCCTTGGCATCGCGGCGATGGGGACGTTGTTTCTGCGCTACACCGATGCGGCTGTGCCATACTGGGACAGTACCACGACGGTGCTGAGCCTCGTCGGGATGTGGCTGACGGCCAAGAAAAAGATCGAAAACTGGCACTTCTGGTTCGTCGTCGATGTGCTGGCGACGGGGATTTACGTCTACAAAGGCATCTACTTCTACGCGCTGCTCTACCTCGTCTACGTCGGGATGGCCGTGGCGGGGTATCGGGCCTGGCGCAAGGATCTCTACGAGGAGGACGCCACGCTGGTGGAGGCGAGCCTATAAGGAAGATAGCGCAGGATGGCTGCTAATACAGGTGCCTTTTGAAGCCGAAAGAGGCTTTTGGTTCTCAATGGATGGGTGTCATGAAGCGACCGCCTGCCAATGGGGGGCCTGCTCCTTGAGCAGGTTGGTGAAGCGCTCTGGATGGGAGTAGAGCCGCAAGAGGTTCTTCGTGCGGGACAACTCTTTGGCTACTAAAATCGTCTGCTTCACATATTTCGAGCGCACCAGAATATTAACGCGTGAGAGGCGATCCACATTGGCATGGAACCAGGACGTCCATTGCTGGCTCACCGTCCAGGCTGCTCCTCGCGCACGCGACGCATCGATAAAGAGCGCCAGGGGAGCATGCCGTTGCATCTCAGCGACGATTTCATCAAGCGGGGCGGTATGGAAGTCGCCTTTGTCATACCCGTCAATGCTGACCAGCATAACGCCGGGGTGCACCCGCTCGAAGGTGAAGGTGCATTGCTCGCTTGTGAGGCGAACCAGGCCTGCCTCTGTTTCTCGCGTTGTCATACCTGCGTTTCAGTTCCGATCATGGGGGCTGAATAGGTGCTATCCCTTTGGAAATGAATAGATCCTGCTCTTGTAGGTACGTGATAACTTGCTGAGCAAAAGGGGACTTCCTTCTTCGCATGTTGTGATTATCCGACACAAGGTCGTTTTTTGTACAGCGGCATTCACCATAACCCTTTACCTTACGTGACTTGTATACGAAAGCACCTGCGTGTTATAGGACATTGCGTCCTGTTATAACGGGACTGTGTGTCGATTAATCATAAGTTATATGCCTTGAGAAAATAGTCGTCAAGTTCTCTTTAAAGGAAGTCATTAACCGTGGCTCAGAAATACGGAAAAGACGGGGAGTGGATCGTTGAGCAAACACTGTCGGAGGGTGGGCAGGGTGTAACCTTGCTCGTATATCGCAAAGACGATTCCGAAAAGCATAGCTACGTCCTGAAGCGATTCAAGAATCCGAATCGATTGAAGCGCTATGAGAACGAGATAGCAGCAGCGTTGAAATTAGACCACCCCTATCTGGTCAAGCACATCGACTCTGATCTGAATAACGAAAAGCCGTTCATGGTGACGGAATACTACTCCGGTGGCCCGCTGAGCAAAGCGAGCTTGGATGACTGGAGCACAATTGAACGCCTTCTGTTCTTTAGGGCAATTTGTGATGGAGTCGGGTATGCACACGGTCGAGGAATCATTCACCGTGATATAAAGCCAGACAATATTTTCTTGCGGGAGGATGGAAAAACGCCGGTGGTAGGCGACTTCGGAATTTGCTTCATAAACGAAGGAGGTGAGCGATTCACGCTTACAGACGAGGCGGTAGGAGCTAGACACTTTACGGCTCCTGAACTTGAAGACGGCCGCGCTGACCAGATTTCAGCACGATCTGATGTCTACTCTCTGGGAAAATTATTGTACTGGCTTTTCGAAGGAAGAGTATTTGATAGAGAGAATCATCGAGAGCCCCGGTGGAGCCTAGCCAGACAAATGTTGGATTTGACTGACATAAAGATGGAAGAGCGAGCTTTTGTAAATGAATTGCTAGATCAGGCTATTGTATACGAGCCGGAGAGGCGTTTCAGCAATGCAAATCATTTCGGTGCCAATGTTGACAGAACAATTTGGCGTATTCAACGACATGCTCATACGCTTGATCTTGCCGAGCATCAAATATGCAATTTTTGTGGAATCGGGCAGTATAAAGATATCGGCGACTCAACTCGCGAAGGCGAGAGTTACGGAATTGATGAGGTAAGGAATCTCGGAGTGCATCTTTCTGGGCCAGCCGAGTGGTTGGTACTATGGTGCAACCATTGTGGTCACGTTCAATACTTTCGGACTGACATTCAAAGTGCTAAGGGTGCAGGCCCATGGAGAAATAGAGGGGCGTAAGACAGCGTATAACCCCGTTGCAGGCGACCACAGGTGCAATGGTTTGAACTTGCCTGAGCGCTGGTTACTCCGTAGTTTTCCTGATAGTCGGCATAGCCTGCTGCACCTGAACTCGTCCGCTATGCCGCTCGGAGAGGTTATCACACATTCAATAAATGAAACGTACAGTTCGGCTTCTTAGAATAATTATGCCGGTTGTTGCGGTAATCTGCACCGTGGTGTTCGTCCCCTGGGTCGGCGTATGGGCATGGTTAGCGCCATTACCTGACACCGTGCAGACGCAAGTCGATAATGCTATCGATCACGGCCTGGATGGTATCATCGTTTATGTAGATCAATCAGGCAGGGCACCCGCTCTTTATTCTGCCGGCTGGAAAGATAGAGCGAATCGAGTGGCAGCCAATCCGCAAGCCTTGTTCAAGATTGCCAGTATCAGCAAGTTATATATCGCCGTTGCTACCGCCAAACTGGTCAATAACGATAGCTTATCGCTGGACGACACGCTCGCCGATCACTTGCCTGCCCTCGTTGGAAGGATTGAACATGCAGATCAGATTACCCTGAGCATGTTGCTGCAACACCGCAGTGGCATTCCCAATTTCACTGACCAGGACGGGTTCGACTGGTCCAAGCGACAGACCGACGTCAACGAGAATCTCAAGCTGGTACTGGATGAACCCGCGGATTTTGCACCTGACAGTCGCTATACGTATTCCAACACTAATTATCTGTTGATTGGCGCTATTCTTGACCAGGTGCTGGGGTATAGCCACCAGCAATATATCAATAGGGAACTGTTGTCTCCTCTCGGGCTGACCCATACCTACAGTTTGCTCAAGGAGGTGGATTTCGATGATGTCACCAGCGGGTATCACTATCAAATTGACACCGATCTAAGGGAGCTTGATTATGCCACTCCTGGTGGATCGATGGTCGCGACGGCACAGGATGTCGGGGTATTCTTGAGAGCATTGAATGATGGCTCGTTGTTGAATGATGACGAGCAGGCTATTTATTCCTCTATTTACGAATACGGACATACTGGCTGGGTACCTGGCTACCAGAGTATCGCACGCTATCACAAGGATATCGACGCCGTAGTTATTCAGTTTGTGAGTACAACCGGCGGAAACTCGGAAATGGTATCGAATATCGTTTATAATCGTATTGTTCGGATACTACGCAGGCAATAGTACTCAATTCCCAAGGAACCGTATTCTTCTTTGAGTTGTGAGGCTGCTGACCGGCGGGCCATTGTGCGGCATCCTCAATGTTTTGAATCAGACATCCCCATGGAACCCGACGCCGCTTACAAACTTGTCGTTCAGTTCAACGACTGCATTGCCGCGCAAGATATTGATGGACTCGCGAGCCTGCTGGCTGAGGAGCACAGCTTCATCGACACCACCGGCAACATCATCACTGGGGGGCAGGATGTGCTCCGGGCCTGGGCGGGGTTCTTCTCGTCATTTCCAGGCTATCGGAACCTGTTTCATCACTGGCAATCTCATCACGGTGACATCGTGATTAGCGGCGCGAGCCGTTGTTCTGACGCACGCCTGGATGGACCTGCCTTATGGCGAGCAACGATTTCTCCAGAAGGAATAGCTGAGTGGCAGGTGTATGATGACACGGAAGAAAACAGGAAAATGCTTGGGCTATAGTCGGCTAAGCTGTTGCCCGGTGGCTCGGGCAAGGCCGCATAACACATTGCACCGGACAAAGGGCTGGACGGTTTTGCTTGATGCTCTCCTTGGTGTCTACATTGCTTCGTAGAACCGTTGGCGTTGCCCTTCGCCGCTTAGTTCAATCTACTTGCTACGTGTCAAGAGGGCAACGTAAATTTTTCTCCTTCTGAGGACTCTTTCTGTTCTTTTTGAAGGCTGCAAGCTACT
>DATGCC010000549.1:0-5862 GCA_035312345.1 Rhodothermales bacterium | reverse complement strand
AAGACATCTCCGACCTCCTTGCGCAATACGGCGGGGGTGACGGAGCTGCCGAAGAAGCGGAGCCCGCTGACGAGAAAGAAGACACCACAGAAACGAAAGCCGCCTCCGCGCCGGCACCCTCTGGCGATGGCGCTGCTACGTCGCAGCCTGCCCCCGTTTCAGGCAGTCAGGAGGACGGGCGGATCAAAGCGTCGCCGCTGGCCCGCAAGCTCGCGGGCGATCAGGGTGTGGATCTGGCAAGCATCCAAGGGAGCGGGCCCCACGGCCGCATCATCAAACGTGATGTAGAGGCAGCAGTGGGGCAGCCGCAGACGAAACCTACCGCGCCATCCGAAGCCAAACCGGACCGCGAACCCGCCAAAACGCCGCGTCCTGTGCCGGTGCCAGCAGCGGAAGGAGCCGACGAGTACGAAGCCGTGCGTATTTCGCAGATGCGCAAGGCCATCACGCGTCGGCTGGGGCAGAGCAAGTTCACTGCGCCCCATTTCTACCTGACGGTGGACATTGACATGGAGCAGGCCATCGCCGCACGTCAGCAGCTTAATGAAATGGCTGCCGTGCAGGAGCGTCCGAAAGTCTCCTTCAATGATCTGGTAATCAAAGCCTGTGCCGTAGCGCTACATCAGCACCCCATGGTCAATGCCTCCTACATGGAAGAGGAAGGCGAGATTAGGAAATACAACCAGGTCCACGTCGGCGTGGCTGTAGCCGTCGATGAAGGACTGGTAACGCCGGTCGTTCGCAACGCCGACCTGAAAGGACTGGCTCGGATCGGCGAAGAAGTCCGCGAGATGGCTGGACGGGCCCGCGAACGCAAGCTTCAGCCAGAGGAAATGGCAGGCTCGACGCTCACCACCAGCAACCTGGGCATGTTCGGCATTGAAGAGTTTACGGCCATCATCAACCCGCCCAACGCCTGCATCCTTGCCATCGGAGCCATCCGCGAGGTGCCCGTGGTAAAAGACGGCGAAGTGGTGCCAGGTAAACGCATGAAGGTGACGCTGTCCTGCGACCACCGCGTCGTGGATGGTGCGACAGGTGCCCAGTTCCTCCAAACCGTCAAGCAATATCTGGAAGAGCCGCTGAGTTTGCTGCTGTAACCTCCAAGACAACACGATTTCCAGGCGGTCAGTCGCCAGCTTTTGCATGCAAGGGCTGAGGGCTGACCGCTGTGTGCTGATAGCCCGTATATAATAAGGTATAGATTTCCTGCTCGTCCCGATGATCCTCGCGCATCTTTCTGATATTCACTTTGGGCGCATTGCGTATCCCGAAATTGTGGATGGGCTGGTCGAGGAAGTTAACACCAACGAGGTAGATCTCGTCGTTGTTAGCGGAGATCTGACCCAGCGCGCTCGGCCTTCACAGTACCGGGCTGCTCGCGCGATGATTGACGCCTTTACGGCACCGACGCTGGTGGTGCCCGGCAACCACGATGTGTACGCCTGGTGGCGACCGGCCTCGCGCATCGTCAGTCCGCTCCGGCGCTACCGCAAGTACATCACCGACGACCTGCTCCCAACTTTTGAGAGGAATGGCGTGGCGGTACTGGGCATCAACTCGGCTTACGGACGCACCGTCAAGGGGGGGCGTATCGGCTCGGAGGCACGGGCGCGCATTGGATCTTTTTTCGGGGAGCAACCCGAGGACACCTTTAACGTGCTCGTTGTGCATCACCACCTGATGCAGATTCAAGCGCTCGGCTCGCACGATGTAGCACGGAAGGCGCGCCGAACGTTGGAGCAGGCCGCACAGGCTGGCGTCGACCTGATTTTGTGTGGTCATTTACATGTTTCGCACGTCGAGCCGGTCGAGTTGGACGAATGGGAGCACCGCCTCGTCATCGTCAGTGCGGGAACAGCTACAAGCAACCGGGGCCGCCCACCGCACCGCGCCACCAACTTTTACAATCGCATTGAGGTGGAGGCGGATGCTTTCACCATCGAAGAGCGGCGCTACGATCCTGAAGCGCACCGTTTTGTCCACGATAATACGACACGGTGCCCGCGTACCCCCCCCAAGCTTCCTGACGCGGCAACAGAGAAAAAGGAAGAAACGACTTGAAAGACCCGCGAGAGGGTCGATAGAAGAGAGCGACCAGGGTCCTGCCAGATGTCGAGCAAAGGCTTTTGTCGAGGGTCGTAACGAGTTTTAAACACTCAATGTGTTTTGCATTAATCGCTTGACAATGGCGCGAGCCACCTGTAGTTTTGAGCGCTAGTATACAAAGGCACGCTCTCGCGTAGTGAATGCCGCTTCGCAGGATACTTGAAAACGGCTTTTTTATGGTTGGAAAGGCTGTTTTCGAGGTATCGGAGCCTGAGAACAGAGAATCGAAAAAAAATGTGGTTCTCGTTACTCATGCTTAGGAGTTGCCGTGTAGTAGAAGTGACTTGCAGAACAAACCTCGCCGGACGTTACCCATACGGCGAGGTTTGGCACATTCCGGCGGCACCTTTGCTGGATGTTATGCAACACGGAAAATCGAGCCAGTAAGCTCGTTCGGGTATTTACCTCGCACACACATACCCCAACCGTATCCTCATCAACAATGTCGGAGGAGACTCTAACAATGAACAGATTTACCAAAACACTGCTGCATCTTGCAGCGCTGCTCTTGTTTATTGGCGTAACAGCCAATACAGCAAGTGCGCAGCCCTATTACGCGGCACCTGACGGTGTTGGCGTGACGTGTGACGATCCGACGGATCCCTGTGATCTGCCGGATGCTGTCACCGTGGCCAACGCCAACGCAGGTCCCGACACGATCTTCCTGGAAATCAACAACAATGGTGCCCCGGCGCACTTCGATCTTGATGCTACGGTAGTTACCATTACGGAAGATGTAACCTTTGATATCTACATCGACAACGGTACGCCGGCACCTAACATTACCGCAGTCGGCACCGCACGCATCGAAGGTAACATCGAAGTTGCTGCTGGTGTTATCGTCACAATCACGGAAGATACCATCATTGAGTTGATCGGCCAACCCGGTAGCCTAAGCCTGGAAGATGGCGTGGCGTTTGAAGGGGATGGTCTGTTGGCGTTCACGAACACGAACGCGAACTATGAGATCAACCTGGGTGGCCCCGCTGTTTGTGATGGTGGCACCGAGTCTGTCTTCTTCGAGAACGTCTTGGTCGACACGCCGGGCGGTGCTGTTTCGGTAACGGACGAATGTACGACCGACAACAACTTCTCGATGGTTACCATTACCAACAACCTGACGGTTGACAGTGGTACCTTTGACCTGGATGACAACTTCCTAACGGTTGTCTCGGATGATGACACCACACTGCCCATTCAGCCTGGTGTGGCTATCGTCTCCGGTGGAGCCACGATTGAGGGTGTCGGCACATTCTTTATCTCAATTGAGCCTGCAACCAGTGGTGGAATTGGCTTTGCCAACACGCGCACAGATTGCTTCCCAATCACGGGTGAGGGCTTCCTGAACATGGCCTTCGAGAAAGACACCGATGGCGGTGTTTGTATCGATCTCTCTGAGGTCGGTGCTGGTGGTAGCTCGCGCAATATCGCGGGTTCGCTCTTTGTGCGAGAAGCTACACAACTCAATGGTTCTTTCGAGAACGAGGGCAATGCGCGCACCGAGTTTGATGCGCTGGAAACGATCACAGATGAACTGACCGTTGTGGGCCCTGGTAATGAGACGGACAACACCGGCTCCGGCTTCTTAAATGGCCCCTGCGACGGCAATGAAAGCGGTGTCTACTTCTTCGCCGCCGTGAACGTAGGTGGTGATATGAATCTCGCCGACTCCGACGATCCGGGCACGATTGACTGCGTCGAAGGTGTCAACTTTGAGGCCGATCTGCTGGCTGCCACGGGTGCCTCCGTCCTCGAAGGGACCTTCACGGCCAGCGGCGAAACTGGCGTGTTTCTGGAGGCTGATGACGGCGTATTCCACAACCTGGAACTTCAGGGCGACCTTTCCTTCGGTATGTCGCCGACGTTTGAACTGGACCAGCCTGCTGTCGCGTTTGTATCGAGCACGCTTTGTGAAGCCTACACGGTTGAGAGCGTAGGCAACAAAGTCATCTTTGGTGGTGGCGACGACCAGAACATCCTCTTCTCGGATATCAACGGTCTTGACATCAACAGCGTCTCGATCAACAAAGATAGCCCGACCGACGATGTCGAGATTGATGATAACGTAGGTGGTGTCTTTACCATCGACACCACGCTCGAGCTGATCAATGGTGCTCTCGTAACCAATGGCTTGCTTGACGCCAACAGCACCAACGATCCTAACGGTGGCGCGACCATCGTGGTCAACCGTACCGCTACGGAAGTTGGTCTGCTTGATGCAAGTGACGATTCTGCCTATGCCGTTGCCAATACGCTGAACTCGGGGCCGGAGAACCTGCCGCGCAAGGTGGCCTACTATGGCAACCAGCCGCGCTTTACCGCTGACGAGATCCCGGGTAACGCTAACGGTAGCTTGGCCAATGACGAGGTGACGCTTGATGAATTTGAGATCTATCTCGATCCGGCTGCCGATCCGGTGCCGATCATCACGATCTCGAAGGACTTCACGATCACCAATCGTCTGCGTCTGACGCAGGGTAACCTGCAGGTCGGTTCGGCTGACCTGACCCTCGACAACGAGGTGCAGATTGCTATCGGTAACGCCAATATCATCGCGCCGCAGGCCGGTGGTGGCAACCTGATCTTCCCGGACATTGCTGATAATGAGACCAACAACAACGGTGTGGACCTCTCGTACTTCGGTACGATCTCGCCGCGTCCGGTCTCGCTCGAATGGCCGACCGATCAGCCGAACGTGATCCGTAACGTCGAAATCGCTCGCGAGTGTGGTTCCACGCAGCTCGTGGTAATGCTCGAGAACGACACGACCTACCGGGTCAACCCTGATGCAACGACTGACGATGCAACAACGCTGAATGCCGAAGCCGGTCTGTACATCTATGATGGTGGCACGCTGCAGCTTGCTGGCGCGACGCTCGAAGTCAATGCCGCCAACGGTCAGGACAACGAGGTCATCGTCTACAACGAAGCTGATCTGCGTGACTCGGAAAGCGATGCGCTTGACGGCATTGCTGATGGCTTTGGTGCCAGTGCTCGTGTAGCGTTCGCCGAAGAACTCGATGCGTTCCGTCATGCCATGCGTACCGCTGGTGATGCCTCCCTGCGTCCGTCGATGGAGCTCTACAGCGCCCTCGAAGAGATGCGGGCCAACCAGACGGCAAGCAAAGCGCAGGACCACATCGGTCTGCTCAAATACATCGGTGGCGATGACACGGAAACGTGGGTCGAAACCAGTGTTGACCGCCTGACCTTCTACTTCCCGCCCATTGAGGTGGACAAAGGGAACACCGGTCATGCCTCGTTTGATGGCGAAGGTATCGTGGCAACGACCACGGACCCGGATATTCCAGCCAACCGCCTGGACCGTCTGAGCACGTACCAGTTCACACTGACCGATGCCGCGCTTGGCACGGATGGTGATGACAACACGGCTCCTGACGCTAGTGGCGTGGAGTTGCGCAATGGTCTCGACATCCTTGAGATCCGTCACGACTACACGCAGTTGGACGGTGAATTCGAGATGGCGGGTATTTCTTCGCCGGCTCCGGCTCCGTTCAACTCGGCCTTCCAACTCGTCGAAGTTGGTTCCCTTGGTGGCGACTTCATTGAAGACGACGGTGAGTTCTTCAGCGAAGGTGGCGATGTGACGGTGTTTGGTAACTTCTACCAGGGCGACAACCTCGGTGCTGATCCGGGCGATGCGCTCTTTAGCCTGTCCTTCAACGGCATTCACACCGTAGTAGGCGACTTCCTCGTTGGCCCGGATTTCGATCCATGCACCAATGAAACGGC
>DATGCC010000548.1:0-6195 GCA_035312345.1 Rhodothermales bacterium | reverse complement strand
CCATCGTCAAGGTCGCACTCTCGCCCGCGAGCAGCGTGCCGAGGTCCCACTCCACAAAGTTGCCCGGGAAGGTAGCTGACGTGCCCTGCGAAACCGACACGCTATGAATCACCGCTTCGGTCGAGACCATGTCACTCACGTCAATCGAGGAGGCACTGCTCGGGCCCTGGTTCGTGACGGTCACCTCGAAGGTGGCGTGGAAGACGCCATTGTCCTCGAAGAACTCGGCCACGCGCTTGTCGAGTTCGAGATCGGCGGCTTCGCCGTTGACGGTGACCTCATCGTCGTTGTTGCCCAGGAACGGATCCGGCGCGCTAGAGAAGGAGATGTCGGCGCGGTTGGTGACCTCCTCGGTGGTTTCCATGCGCACGGTGAGCGTGAAGATCTTGCAGTCGCCCTCCTCGAAGTCGCCGGCCTGTAGGATGCCACTGACGGGGTCGTAGTCGGCCCCGTTGGCTGAGACGAAGGAGACGCCCGCGGGCAGGCGGTCGGTGACGCGGACGCCGATGGCGGGGATGCCCTCCTCGTGGCAGACTTCGAGGTCATAGTCGAAGGTGGTGCCGAGGTCGGGCGAGGCGTCGCTGGCGGATTTGTCGATCGAGAGATCAGCGGACTGAATAAAGAACGTCACCGTCGAACTATCATTGGCCGGATTGAAATCGTTCTCATTCGAAGCCGTGATAGTCGCCGTGTTGCTGACGACATTGGCGCTGGTGTCGGTGACCTCAGCCGTGATCGTCAGCGTGGCGCTCTGTCCATCGTTCAGGCTGCCGACGGTCCAGATGCCGGTGCCATCATCGTAGGCACCCTGCGTGGCCGTCGAGGAGACGAAGGTCAACTCCGCTGGCAACACATCCGTGACCTCAATGCCCGTGAAATCGCTCGGACCAATGTTGGAAACGGTGATGATGAAGTCCATCATGTCGCCCAGTTGCGGGTTGGTGTTACTGCTCGTCTTGACAACCCGCAAATCATTCGGCGGCGTAAACAGCACAGCCGTGCCGCTGACCGGTACGCCAACGCCGTTGCCGGGGCATCCGTAGGTCAACCCGTCGTTGCCGAGATGATTTTCGATACCAGCCGTTCCCTCATTGTCACCATCCGACGTATCAATAGTCTCGTACTGATACTCGATAACGCCATCGGGATAGAGGATAGCCTGGAAGGTATTCGCGTCCGATGCACTGAACTCTGCAACCTCGGTCCACTCAGCCACGAAGCACTCCCCACCGGGATCATAGCTACCCGTGGGGCAACTGGCAAAGTTGCCATACCAGACATCGCCTGAGCCGACATCATTGCTCGGATTAAAATCGAGCCAGAGTGGTGCAATGACGCCGTCGGGGTCGCCGCCACCGGCTGCCACAATCGGGCAGTTCTCCGTGAAGTCGGAGACATCGTTGCCGGTGGGGTTGAGGTAACCGTTCGAGGCCACCGGCATGCTGTTGTAATCCACGCCGTAGAAGCTGAACGTGAAGTTGAGCGGTGCGGTCTCGCCACCATCATCGTCCCCACAACCACCAGGATCAGTACACAGCGTACCTAGGCCCGAGATGCTGCTGAAGTTGAAGGTGGGGCCGCCCGGCTCGGCGCTATCTATGAACCGATAGCCGAATGCGTCGGGACCGCCGGTGGCCTGTGTCTTCATGCCACTGCCTTCACCAAGGCTTCTGCCTTGCAGCGCTGCCCGGTTGTCGCGCTCAAAGCGCTCATACGCTTCGAGGGCACGCTCTACGATGGCCCGGTTTTGAGCCGTCGGGTTGGCGCTATACATCTCTTTCGCCAGCGTCGCCGCCTCTTCGAGTTGCAAGTACTCGGCCCGCGCCTGGGCCTCCTGCGCCTGGGCATTGATGCTGGTGCCCATCATCAGCAACACCAGTGCGCAGAACACTATGCAGGCAGGCTGCACGCTCTGCTTTAAAGACTTTGTAACGGTGTGTAACATGTCGTCCTCCTGTTTACCCTGTTTTTTGCAGGTTGGTTATCGCAACAGTCGTACGCATCAACAATCTGGATGTCCTTTAAACTGTTTCCGATCAGACATCCCCATGCGCAAAACCGCTCTATGCGTTTATATCACAAAGCCTTAGCAGACGAATACCTCCTCAAGCCTACCGTCTGCAGGGATAATTCTTCTATGATAGTGTTGCGTATTATAGGGGCAATACACACGTAAATCAATGGATACGTAAATTTGGCAATAAAAATAACAGGCCGTTTTCAATCAGCCAAATGGCTGGCACAAACAATCAACCCGTTTATTGCCTCTTTTTTCTCTATGGACTGGCACGGCATTGGCATAAAGCTATAGACCTGCTTTTCAGAGCAGATACAAGCGTTTTTGCTGTTCCGGGAGGTCCTCCTTGCTACAGACCCCCGTTTCCTTTTGCGTTTTTTGGCGATGGATTGGATCATCGGCTTGCTGCTTTAATACCTTTTACCAAGCCGGATACACTGTTTTTTTCAGAACTCATGCACAGGCGCATGCAGTATTGAATCCCTATCATCTCCTTATCTTCCCCTCCAGCATCCAATTTACAGCCTATGCCCTATCGTCTTCCACTGCTCTCCTGCTCCCTGCTCCTGATCTTGCTCATCGGGTTGGCCGGGTGTGATCCTGAGCAGACCAGTAGACCTGCATCCTCGCGCACTTCCTCCCCACCGAAAGGAGCGATCTTTACAGACGCCACCGAAGCGACACGGCTCGACTTTGTGCATGACAGCGGCCTGTCCGGCGAGCGATATATGATAGAAGTAATAGGCTCCGGGCTGGCCCTCTTCGATTATGACCAAGATGGCGATCTGGATCTCTATATGGTTCAGGGTCATGCGCTCGACGAAGGAGCAGCAACAACCCCGAGAGCCATCGATCGGCTCTATCGCAACGACCTGATCGAAACCGACACCCTGCGCTTCACCGATGTCACTGAGACGAGCGGCCTTCGGGCAGATGGCTACGGTATGGGCGTGGCGACGGGCGATTATAATAATGACGGTTGGACCGACCTGTACGTGCTTAACTGGGACTCCAACCAGCTCTGGCGCAACAACGGCGATGGCACCTTCACCGATGTCACCGCCGCCAGCCAGACCGATGATAGGGGCTGGTCCACGGCAGCGTCCTTCCTGGACTATGACCGCGACGGATGGCTGGATCTGATGGTCGTCAATTACATCCGGTATGATCTGGCCGCTCAGAAAATATGCTATGCAGCAGCGGGGCACCAGGAATACTGCGGACCTGACGCCTATCCCGATGCGCCTGACCAGCTCCTCCACAACCAGGGCGATGGCACTTTCGCATCCGTAACCTTGCCGATGGGCATGACCGGGGCCTACGGCTCCGGGCTGGGTGTGGTCGCTGCTGATTTCAACGAGGATGGTTGGCCCGACTTATACGTAACCAATGATGGCGATGAAAACCAGTTGTGGATGAACCAGGCCGGGCAACGTTTCGAGAACCGGGCGCTGGCCGCCGGCGCTGCCGTCAATGCCGCAGGTAGCACCGAGGCCAGCAAGGGTGTGTCGACTGCCGACTTCGATGGCGATGGGCACAACGACCTCTTTGTGACCCGTCTCGACACAGAGACCAATACTTTTTATCGCAATGCCGGGGGGCGTGGTATCTTTGAGGATCGGTCGCGGGCGTCGGGCCTGGGCCTACCCAGCCGTCCCTTCACCGCTTTCGGTATCGCCACGCTCGATTATGACAACGATGGCTGGCTCGACTTATTCATTGCCAATGGGGCAGTGCATGTCGTTCCCACCCAGCAAGAACAGGGTATCGAACCTCCGTTGCGACAGACCGACCAGCTTTTTCGCAACCTGGGCGAAGGACGCTTTGCCGAAACCACCCAGGAACAAGATGGTCTCTTTGATGAAGCGGCAGTGGGTCGGGGCGTAGCCACCGGCGACCTCGACAACGACGGCGACACCGACATCATCCTGAGCAACAACCACGGCCCGGCCCGGGTGCTGCGCAATGACGCCGGTAGCCGCCAGCCGTGGCTGGGGCTGCGCCTGCTGGACACTGAAGGTCGCCGCGACATGCTCGGTGCCCGTGTGGGCGTGCTACGCACTGGGGCACCGGATCTCTGGCGACGGGTACATACCGATGGCAGCTATGCCTCAGCCAGCGACCCACGCGTCCTCTTTGGCCTCGGCGAGACAGCCACCTACGACACGATCCAGGTATTCTGGCCCGACGGCACAGAGGAGACCTGGGCCAATCTTGCACTCAATCAGTACCACACGCTCATTCAGGGACAAGGCACCGCCTCGACACCATGACCCTTTCTTTTTCTCGATACTTCGTGTTATGGGTGGCAGGGCTGTATTTCCTTGCCTTCATGGGCTGTCAACCATCGGACGCGCCAGATACCGCTCCGCTACCAACCAGTACCTTCGTTCTGCCCGATACGCTACGACCAGTTGCCTTGCCGAATCTGGACGACTATCCTCCTGCTGTCCGCACCCAATTAGAAAACCACCTCACCCGTCTGCAAGCCTTACAACACGACCCGGCTTCGGCGGAACGCGGCGAAGCGGCCGGGCGGCTGGGTAGCCTGCTACTCACCTACGACCTTACCGATGCCGCCGAACCAGCGCTGCTTAACGCGCTTTACCTGAGGCCCGAGGATTATCGGTGGCCGTATTATCTGGGGCGGCTCTATCAGAGTACCAATCAACTCGAGCAGGCGGTCCCCTTTTATGAGCGCACGCTGGTGCTGCAACCCGACGATGTGCCTACCCATATCCACCTGGCGGAAGTCTACCGGGAAATGGGCCGCAATGCCGAGGCCAAACCACTCCTGGAGCGTGCGCTTCGGCTCGATCCCAACACAGCCGCTGCCCATTTCCTGCTGGGGCAGATCGCTGACGAGAACGATGACCCGGCACAGGCCATCACACATTACCAGGGGGTGCTCCGACTCCAACCGGATGCGACCATGGCCCACTATCCGCTGGGATTGGCCTATCGGCAACAGGGCGATGAGCAGCGTAGCCAGACCTATCTGGCCCGGCGCGGTGAAGGACCGGTGCAACTCGAAGATCCCCTGGTACGGGAAATAGAACAGCAACGGAAAGGGGCCGGGGCCAAAATCAACCAGGGTGGTCGTTTTATGGAACAGGGCAAGTTTCGTGAAGCGGCTATCGCCTTCTCAGAAGCCATTGCCGAGGACTCGACCGAAATAAGTGGCTATCTAAACCTGGGAGCTGCCTTCATGCAACTGGGGGAATGGCAGCGCGCCCGTCCGGTGTTGGAGCAGGCGCTCCGCATTGACCCAACGGATAGCAAAGTCAACTATAACCTGGGCCTGATCCTGGCCCAACAGCAGAATCCAGAGGCGAAGGTCTATTTTCGGACGGCCGTCGAACAGGATGCAGAAAACTTCAAGGCGCATCTGGGGCTGGCCCGCATGTTATGGCGCGAAGGTCAGTGCGCGGCGGCATTGCCTCATTTCGAGGCGTTCCTGACAGCCACACCAGACGCCATCGAAATCCGCATCAACACCGCCATGTGCCATGCTCAGGTAGAGAATTACGCAGCAGCCCGCGACCTGCTCGAAGCCGGATACGCCGCCCATCCTACTCATCCTGGCCTGCAAGATGCGCTCGTACGCATTCTATCTGCCAGCGAGGATGCCGCTGTGCGCGATGGAGCCCGTGCCCTCGGCATTGCGCAGAGCCTCGTCGCCACCATGCGCCGTCCCGAAACCCTATCGAGCCTGGCCATGGCCCTGGCAGAGACAGGACGTTACCCAGAAGCCATTCAGCGGCAGCAAGAAGCCCTGCGGATGGCCCGGCAGGGTGGCGGCCAGTCCAATTTCGTGCCTTTCCTGCAACAGGAACTGCGGCGCTACGAGCAGAGCCTGCCCAGCCGCACACCCTGGCCTGGTTTCATGTTTCCCCAACCACCCGCCTGACCAGGGCTTTGGGTTGGAAAGGCCAGACAACAACGAACGTTTGACAACCGCCCTACCCTACAAATAGTCCCAACAAAAGCAGCCCGACCCCCCTCATGGAGGAGCCGGGCTGCCTTGCTTGCTATCGATATCCTGCCTCTCGACAGGCTATCTGCCTTACTTCATCAGCGTGATGCGCTGCGTCTGAACCTGACCCTGCGCCTCCAAACGCACCAGGTATACCCCCGTCGGCAACAACCCACCGTGGAAGACCACCTCGTGCGAGCCC
>DATGCC010000547.1:0-3078 GCA_035312345.1 Rhodothermales bacterium | reverse complement strand
AATGCCCGGCTTCACTTCATGAGCAGGGCCTTGCGCACAGCACTGAACGTCGTGCCCGTTGCCTTCAGCACATACATCCCGGTAGGCCACCCGGCAGCCGTAATCGTGAAGAGGTGATCCTGTCCGCTGGCAAGCACACCTTCGTGCAACACCGCCACCTCGCGTCCCAGCGCATCATAGACCGCTACCCGTACCGTCTGCCCTTGCCCTACCCGTAGCGTAAAGCGCGCCTCCGGGTTGAACGGGTTGGGGTAGATCGGCGAAAGCGCGAAGGCGTCGGGGATGGCTTTCTGCTCCGTTGCTGTCGAGGTGCCACGGGTGAAGGAAACGGTCTGCGTGGTGCTGGCCGAAGTGGTCTGCCCGTCGGAGGCCAGCACGCGGTGCGAGAAGGTCGCCGTCTCATTGGGATTGACGCCAGCGCCATCAAGCAGGGCATTGAGGTCGCCATAGGTGGTTTCATAGCGGGTGGCGCTGCCCGTGTCCACGTCAATCAAGAACGAAGCAAAGGCATCGGCGGAGAGTTGCCAGGTGTAGGCCACCGGATCGCTATCCGGGTCGGTCACGCTGCTCCAGGCGGCCACGAACAGCCTCGCCGGGTCGCCTGTCAGGGTGTAGGTGACACCATTCTGTGGTGCTGTGATGGTTGGCTGCCCGGGTGCAGTATTGCCCCCTGTGTTCAGTGCGGACCACGAGGTCGCCACGCGCAACTCATCAACTTCGACCACCGGCAAGTCGCTATCCTGCTCCAGCACGGCCTCACTGATGGATGCCGCATCTCCCCCGCCATCGTCTTGCGCATCAGAGGCGGGTTCAGGCTGGTCGAGATCGGGGTTGACCCACAGACGGGCCACATCATCTTCATTGCCGGGGTTGAAAGTATAGCTGAAGGCCAACAGGTAGGTACCAGGCGCAAGGATGCCTGTGCATCCGGTGCTAAGATTGTTCTTCGATGCACACAACCGAAATGCATCACCCCTTGCCCCGTCGCCCAAGACGGTCAGGTTGACGAGGCGCGGCGTGACGTTGAACGAGAGAAAGCGATTCGACAGGAGGCCTGGCACGCCCTGATCAATATGGACGAGCGCTGCTCCGTAGATCGTCCCGGTGGTCTGTGTGCCAAAGCGCCGCGCCAGCAGGTTGAAGCCTTCGCTGCCGTCAAGCACCACCCTGTTGCCTTGCATGGTGCCATAGCCCGCATAAGCCAGCGAGCCTTCCACCACGTCAATCAGGCTCCCGGGCGCGTCGAAATTTTCCCAGTTGGAACTGCTTTCGAGCGTGCCCACCGGGTAGTCGAAGACCTCGTCTATGAGCAGCCCCTGCCCACGCGCGTCCAACGCGATACCGGCCAGCAGAAGCAGCGCCATCATCGAACCGTAGCCATACATTTTCATCGTGTCGGAAGCGTTGAGGATGGAAGGGCCCCGGAACCAGGGGCTGAAATCATCGAGAAGCGCTCCCAACGTAGGTCGTCTCTGTAGCTACCTGCCGGACAAATCCCTCGAATCAGCGGTCGTGTCCGGTCTGTCAAGCATATTGTCCGTTTTTTCCAGGAAGCGGAAAAGAAGGGCGTAGGAGATGAGAAGAGAGAGGGGGAGAAGCAGATGGGCTACGCTGCAGGCGTATCCGTGGGGGGGTGGCCGAAATGCTTGCGGTAGGACGTCGAAAAATAATCAGGATCGTTGAAGCCAACGCGGTAGGCGATCTCGGCTACGGTTCCGGCACGGCTCTCGATGAGTTGCGCGGCGCGTTCCAGCCGGAGCCGCCGGATCAGGGCTGCCGGGCTTTCGTCCATCGTGGACCGCAGCCGCCGCCGAAGCTGACGCGGACTCAGCCCCACGGCCTCTGCCAGGGCTGTCGCGCCGAAGAGGGCGTTGCCCATCTGAACCTCGACGGTTTCTAGAATCTGCCGTAGGAACACTTCCTCTTCCGACGACACGCTGATGCCGGAAGGCTCCACCCGAAGCTCCTGGCTAAACTGGGTGCGCAGTTGCTGCCGCGCCTCGATATGGCGTGCCACCCGTGCCCGGAGTTCGGCGGCGGTGAACGGTTTGGGCAGGTAGTCGTCGGCACCCGCTTCGAGCCCTTCGACGGTATCTTGCACCGCTGCTCGTGCCGTCAGAAGGATGACGGGAATCGCGCGCAGCCGGTCATCGGTTTTCACCGCCTGCACCAACATCAGGCCGTCCATCACCGGCATCATCACATCGCTGAGGATCAGGTCGGGTGGGTTTGCCCGGGCGGCATCCAGGCCCGCCTGTCCCTGCTCGGCCTCCATCACCTGGTAATCGGGTTCGAGATAGCCACGCACGAGGCGTCGCACCTCGGCGTTGTCTTCTACCAGCAACACGGTGGGGGCATCGGAGGGAATCTGTTGCGAATGTACGTCTTCGTCTGGTGCCGTCATCAACGCCGGAGTGCCCTTCAGGGAGGCCGGAGCAGCAGATGCTTGTGCAAACCCTGTCTCGCCCTCATCAGCCCGTAGTGGGAGTCGCACGGTGAAGATGGTACCGAACCCCGGTTCGCTCTCGGCAAAGATTTCGCCGCTGTGAACTTCGACCAGTTCTCGGGCCAGCGCCAGGCCGATTCCTGATCCTTCGTGGGTCCGTGTGGTCGAATCATCGGCCTGCCGAAAACGCTCGAAGATGTGCGGCAATGCGGCTGCTGGAATGCCGGGCCCGGTATCCTTGACCGTGATCTCGACGGGGTTTTGGCCGGAGGTGGCATGCAGCGTGACCCAGACTTTGCCGCCTTCCGGCGTAAACTTGAGCGCGTTGGCGAGCAGGTTGCCGACAATTTTCTCCAGTTTGTCCTGGTCGAAGAGATAGCAGGCTGGAGAAGCGTCTGAGCGTGTGTGAAGGGTAATGTGTTTGCGCTCGGCGAGCGGCATAAAGGTCTGCACCAGCGTGTGCAGAAAATCGGCCAGATTACCCGGCTCGGGATGGAGGGTCATGGTACCGCTTTCGAGCTGGGCAAGGTCGAGAAGCTGATTGACGAGATGCAGCATGCGGTGGGCGCTGCGGTGGGCCGTGGCAAGCTGGCGGTGGAGGCGAGGGTCGTCGGTCCGAGCCAGTTCTTCTT
>DATGCC010000546.1:0-3503 GCA_035312345.1 Rhodothermales bacterium | reverse complement strand
ATCAGCGTGAAAAGCTGCGTCAGGTGGTTCTGGATCATGTCGCGGAGCGCACCGGCTTTGTCGTAATAGCCGGCCCGCCCGCTGAGGCCGAGGTCTTCGGCTACCGTGATCTCGACACGCTCGATGCGGTCGCGGTGCCAGGTGCTCTCGAACAGCATGTTGGCAAAGCGAAACGCCAGCAGATTCTGCACGGTCTCTTTGCCCAGATAATGATCGATGCGGTACACCTGCTCCTCGTCGAAGTGATCATGCACGAGGTCGTTGAGCTGCCGTGCCGATGCCAGGTCTTTGCCAAACGGCTTTTCAATGACGAGCCGCGTCCAGCCGCCGCTCTGGTTGAGGCCGCATTCGCCCAGCGCCGTGATGGTGACTTCGTACGCCCTTGGCGGGAGCGAGAGGTAAAAAACGCGGTTGCCGGGCAAATCCAGCTTCTTTTCCAGTTTTTCGATCTTCTGCTTGAGGGCGGCGTAATCTTTATCCGCTTTGCCAAGGCCGTTGTAGAAGAGATGCTCGCTCCACGCTTGCACCTTATCTTCGGGGAAGTCGTGCTCGGCCAGCGCTGCACGAGCCTTTTCACGGAACTGCTCATTGTCCCAATCACTGCGCGAGACGCCCAGGATGTAGCACCGGTCGGCCCCTTCTTTGTCCTCCATCAGCCGATAAAGCGCCGGGAGCAGTTTGCGGTGGGTGAGGTCGCCGGTGGCCCCGAAAATGATAAAAAGATGCGGTTCTATTTTGGACATGTGGTTTATCAGGTTAGAAGGTTTGTCAGGTTACAGGTTAAAGGATGTGGTTGAGAAAAAAGGAACCTGCAACCTGTTAACCTTCCAACCCGAAACCATTTTCTAAGCTTTATGCCCGCCAAACTGGTTGCGCATGGCAGAGAGCAGGCGCTCGGCGTAGGCTTTCTCGTCGCGGGATTTGAGGCGGTAGTAGAGGGCCTGGGTGATGACCGGCGTGGCTACGTTCAGGTCGATGCCTTCCTTGATGGTCCAGCGTCCCTCGCCAGAATCAGAGACTTTGGCAGTGACGCCTTCAAGCGTCGGGTTTTCTTTAAGGGCAAGGGCAATCAGGTCGAGCAGCCACGAGCGGATGACGCTGCCGAAGCGCCAGATATTAGCTATCTGATGTAGGTCGAGGTCGAATTCGGTTTTGGCATCGAGGATGTCGAAGCCTTCGGCATAGGCCTGCATTACGCCGTATTCAATGCCGTTGTGGATCATTTTGACAAAATGCCCGGTGCCAGACTGCCCGACGCGCCCCCAGCCCTGATCCGGGGCAGGCGCGAACGTCTCGAACAGCGGGCGCATCCGCTCAACGACTTTTTCCTCGCCGCCGACCATCATGCTGTAGCCTTCCTTTACACCCCATATGCCGCCGCTGGTACCTACATCTACGTAGTGCAGGCCGTGGTCTTGTAGGCGCTCGGCGCGGCGTAGGGTGTCTTTGTAAAAGGAATTGCCGCCATCGATAATCACATCGCCTTCGTCGAGCAGGGGAATAAGGACATCAAGGTTGCTATCTACCGGTGGGCCCGCAGGCACCATCAGCCACACATGACGAGGCGCGTCGAGTTTGTCAACGAGGTCTTCGACAGACGTAGCACCTGTCCCTTTCGCTTCTTCCAATCGTGCGATGGCGTCTTCGTTCAGGTCGTAGCCGACCACCTCGTGGTTGTTTTGCAACAGGCGCAGGCTCATATTGAAGCCCATCTTGCCCAGGCCAATCATGCCTAGCTTCATAAGGATTGATGGTTTTGGGTTTCTGGTTTATGGTTCAAGAATGAGAATACAAAAACCAGAAACGGTGAACCGAAAACCACAAACCTTTTGTTACGACCGGGGCGAGATGTTGCCGAGTTCTTGCTCCCACAGGATTTCCGTGACGTGGTTGAGCCCACGCTTGAGGTGTCGGCGGAATGTGCTAAAGGGCAGGTCGAGTTGCTCGGCGGCTTTCTCCTGGGAGGGCGCTGGTTGGATATAGGTGCGGTGGACGGCACGGTAGTATTTGGCGTCGCGCGGGTTGGATTCCAGCTTTGCTGTGGTGTTTTCAAGAAGGGTGCAAAGGGCGTTGATGCGGGTACTGTCGTCTGCATTGAGGCCGACGGCGTCGATGACGATGCGTGAATGCAGCAGGGGGTTGTTGTGCAGCTTACCGGGCCGTGCAAAGTCCCGAAAGGCATTGCGGAGGGCGTTCTCAAATTCTGATTGGCTGAGTACCAGCATCTGGTTGGGGGGTGGCGCAGGCTCTTCCTGCGGCATGGTGTTGAGACTACGCTCAGATAGCATATCGAGCCACGCGGCAGGGGGCATAACCCGCCAGTCATGACCAAAGACGCCGTAGCTTTGGCTACCTACTTCAAAATCCGCTTCCTCGATCCGTTGCATGCCCCCGTAGGTCAGGATCATTTCCCAGAAGTCCGTGTCGTGGCAGGGCAAGAACGTATAGGCCAGGCCCTTGGTGCTCAAATAATGCCGCACGCGGTGAAGCACCATCAGGCTTTGCACCGGCGAGATAGACTGGTAGTCGTCCCGCGACATCCAGAACCGAAACATGGTGGCTCGTTCGCCTGTGCGGAGTGACCCATGGTCGGTCAGGTAGGTCCAGGCTGCCTCGGTAGCCGGGTCGGCAGCCCGCTCTTCCGGGGTGGTGTCGTGGAGCTGGAGGAGGGACATAAAGCCCAGCAGGTCGCCTGCATCGTTGCGGTAGATGCTCACGCCTTCAGGCTGGCGCTCGAACCAGTGTAGGGCGATCTGCGCACTGTCTTGGCCTTCGTGTTTTTCCACCATCTCGGCCAGCAGCGGCCACACCGTGTCATCGTCTGGCGTATCCGCTATGATGGGTTCGCTCTCTTGCCACTGAGAACGCAGGCGATTGAAAAACGGACGCACCAGCGGATGTTCGCGAAGGAGGAAGGTGTAGTCCGAGAGGATATTGAAGGCCGTGTGTGAGCCGTGTTGCTTGAGGCGGCTCGTGTAGAACTGCCGGGCGCGGTGGTGCAGGTCGGTGTGCCAGTTGGGATTGCGCCAGCGGAGATCGGCAGAGAGCACTTCGCGGGCCAGGTCGTGCGGGAAAAGGCCTCGTGGCCCCGCGTCGACAAAAGAAAGATGGCGAAGCCAGTCGAAGAGGCCATGCACATCGGGCATGTCGAGCATGTGGCGCAGCGCCTCTTCCGTCGTGAAACGTACCAGCGCACAGGCTTCCAGCGCCGCCCGATGCGCCGGGCTGGGTACCTGTTGGGCAAAGTGGCCGAGCAATGTCTTGATGATCCCCGGAGCCTGATGAGGCTCGAAGGTTTGCTGAGGGTGTTGGTCGAGCAGGTCCGCGACGAGAGAGGTGGCAAGCGGGTGCCCATGGGTAAAGTCGAGCACATGCTGGTGTTGATCCTCCGGCACATTACGGCGGCGGAGGAATTGAGCCGTTTCTTCCGCATTGAGGTTGCGGAGGGGGATGACTTCGACCAGCGCCTGCCAGCCCGCATCGGCGCGCCACGCCTGCGCAGG
>DATGCC010000545.1:0-4179 GCA_035312345.1 Rhodothermales bacterium | reverse complement strand
CGTGACGACCGCTTCGCCTGCGGCGTCGAGCACGGCGTTGCCGTTGTAGACATTCATCATGTCCGGGCTCTCGACGAAGCTGTGGGCGAGATACTTGTTCGCCGGATCCAGCGGGTGGTCGATCTTGAAGCTGCCGCCGCCTTTTGAGAGCGTGCCGGAAACATTCACATCGCCGACGAACTGCCCGGCGACGCCGCCCGCACTACTGACCCGAATGCCATCGCGCCCGGCGGATTGGATCTGAATGCCGTCAACCCCTGCTTGATTAACCTGGATGCCGTTACTGCTTGTATTACCCACGACCATTCCGATGCTGGCCTGGTCGATTTGTACGCCTCTTGAGGCAGCGTTCTGTATAAGCACACCGTGCTGTCCGGCTGAACTGACTTGCACGCCATCGTTTCCAGCCGATTGAATCTGGATGCCGTCGACCCCTGCCGAGCCCACCTCAACACCGTTCCCATTGGCTGTCGTGATACTCATCCCGTGGGCGTTAGCCTGAAAAACAGAAACGCCCGTTTGCGAGGCCATGCCAATAGCAACGCCATTCCGACCTGCCGAGTTTACTCTGACTCCATCCTCACCAGCTGAACCGATGTACACCCCAAAATTTCCGGTTGAGCCTACAGCCATCCCGGCTCCAGCAGCCGCTACGATGTTTACGCCGTTGTTAGCCTGATCAATATGTAGCCCGTGTTCGCCTGCCTGCGTGACCCGTATCCCCACCCGTCCCGCTGAAATGTTGATCCCGTCTCCGCTGCCTGTGTTTGAGACACTAAAAGCGGCACTGCTGCTGCTCGTGCTGCCAGCAAAGGGTAGGCTGAACCCGCCACCGCCACCCGTCGCCCCAATCTGGAAGGCTCCATTGCCTTGCCGTGTGATCGTCACATTCGTCCCTGCTACCAGCGCGCCGTCGGCCATCTTCGCACCCGTCACCGCCCCATCGGCCAGGCCCATCGGATTCGCACCTGTGCCATTGCCCACGAGGGTGGCATCGGAAGCGACGGTAGACAAACCACCGCCACCGCCCGTGCTGCTGACAACGAACGCGCCATTGTTCGTGCGCGTCACCGTCACGTTCGTTCCAGCCTGCACGGCGTTGTCATCCAGGCCGAGCGGGTTGCCCGAGGTGCCGTCGCCATCAAGGGTCGCATCCGTCGCCACGCTGGAGAGGCCTCCCCCACCGCCGCCGCCATTGGCATCGATGCGCAGGATGCCGTCGGCCTGCCGGGTGATGGAGACGTTACTCCCGGCTTGCAGCGCGCCGTCGGTCAGCGTCTTGGCCGCGTATGCGATGGGTACAGCCCGAAGCTCGATGCGCGGACCCAGCACCTCGCCGTTGACGCTCACTTCCAGGTGGCGCGGCAGCCCGATGAATAGATCCCGTGGCAACTCATTAGGATTCAGGCCCAGCGGCACGCCATAGAGTCCATCGCTGACAAGCACGTTCGCATGCGTGCCTTCCCACAAAGCGGTCCCGCCGTTGGCTGCATCGTAGATACGGAAAGTCAGATTATAGTTGCCCGTGAGTTGATCGCCGTTGGCATCCAAGAGCAGACCCTGCAAGCCAATCTTGTGCGGATAGATCTGGGCCTGTGCCTGAGCGGGAAGCAACCCACCCACCAGACATAGCACAAGTATGAACCGGCACAGCACACGAGAATGAATCGAAGAAGATGTCATGACCTTATGGAGTTGGATAGAAATAGAAGCGGCTCTATCCAACTAGGCGACGCCTTTCCGCACGTTGGCCCATCCGCCCAGGAAAACGTATCTTTGAGGGATCGATAATCGAGCAAACCATGCATGCCCGCGAAGAAATAACCCAGTTGCTCATTGAGGTCTCCGAAGGCCAGGAAGCGGCCTGGGAACCGCTGATGGCGAAGGTCTACGACGAGCTGCGCCAACTGGCCCACGGGCGGCTGCGCTTCGAGCGCCGGGGGCACACGCTGGGCACCACGGCGCTCGTCCACGAGGCCTACCTGAAACTGGTGAACCTGGACCGGCTCCAGTGGCAAAACCGGGGGCAGTTCTTTGCCATCGCCTCGCAGGCCATGCGGCGCATCCTGGTCGATTACGCCCGCACGGCGAAGCGCCTCAAACGCGGCGGCGGGCAGGCCCCTGTCTCGCTAGATGCCCAGCAAAGCGAGCCCCTCCCGATGATGACCGAGGAAGACGCCGATGATATGCTTGCCCTGGACGACGCGCTGGACCGACTCGGCGCGGTCAGCACCCGCCAGCAGCAGGTCGTAGAGCTGCGCTTTTTCAGCGGCCTCACCATCCAGGAGACGGCAGAGGTGCTGGGCGTCGGCCTCAACACCGTCAAGCGCGACTGGAGCACGGCACGGGCCTGGCTCAACCGTGAATTGGGATAGTGCTTCGAAAGCATGAGGCCACTTCAAGTTGACAACGATGGACGATGGTGGGATGGTTTTTCGGTGGTCTATCGTCTAGAGGGCAAGCTGTCTCGCCCTTCCATGTCTTGTACGATTTTTCCCCACAGCCCGAAGCGGAATTTGCCCCCTTGCCCTTAAGCATTCTTTTCTCAGTGGACGCGGTCGTCCGGTGTGTTCTTGCCAGGAGCCAGATGCAGCGTCTTTGATGCATGATGCATCCCTGGCTCTTTCCATCACCGAAATCGCGCAGCCAAACGCGCGAGGAGTGAGAACATGACAGCTTCTACAAAACCATACCTCTGTCGCCTACAGGCATCGCTCGTTGCGCTGGGCGCAGTGGTATTCTTCTTCATGGGCACGATCCCGGCCATGGCGCAGGTAGGCCATGTGCTGAGTGGCGTCGGCCCGGTGGATCAGTCCTGGGCCGGGGCGGGCACGGCCAATCCGCAGGATGCGCTGGGGGCCTTGCACTGGAACCCGGCCAGCATCACCACCCTGCAAACTTCATCGCTAAATGCAAGCCTGCAACTCCTTGTCCCGACGGGTACGCTTTCGTCTACAGCCGATCCCAATGCATTCGGTCCGGGGTTTCCTTCTGCCCGGATGACGGGCTCCACCTCGAGTGAAGCAGGACCCTTCCCCATTCCTGCGCTCGGCTTTGTCTACGTACCCCCGGCTTCCCGATGGACCGTCGGCGTGAGTGCCTTCGGCGTAGGCGGCTTCGGGGTGGATTATGCCTCGCAATCCGGCAACCCGTTGACGACACCCCAGCCCCCCGGCGGCTATGGGATGGGTCCGATCAGTTCGGAATTCCAACTGTTGCAGGTATCACCGACGGTCGCCTACCGGTTGACCGAGCATGTCTCTATCGGCGTGGCACCGACGCTCAATGTGTCTATGCTGGAAGTGAACCCGTTCCCGACCGCCGTGCCCGACGATGCCAACGGCGATGGTTTTATGAGCTATCCCGGCACCGACCAGGAGTCGGCGTTCGGCTACGGCTTCCAGGTGGGCGTACACCTGCAGAACCTGAACGGCTTCCACCTAGGCGCGTCCATGAAAAGCACCCAGCAGTTCGATGACTTCACGTTCGCGTCGAAAGATGAAATGGGAGTCAACCGCACCTTTTCCTTCAACCTCGACTATCCGATGATCCTGTCGTTCGGTGTAGGCTACTCCGGTCTCGACCGCTTCGAGTTTGCTACGGATGTACGGTACATCGACTTCAAGAACACGGAGGGCTTCGGCACAGCAGGATTTGACCAGACAGGAGCCATGACCGGGTTCGGCTGGAACAGCATCCTGGTGTTTGCCGCAGGCGTCCAGTACGATGTTTCGGACCGGCTGCCCGTGCGGATAGGGTATTCTTACAACGAAAACCCGATTGAAGACGATATGTCCTTCTTCAACTGTGCATCACCGGCTATTATCCAACACCGGGTGAGCGGGGGGTTCTCGTATGCCATCAGCAGCAAAGTCAGAGGCGACTTTGCCCTCCAGTACGGCTTCAAAAACGCAATAGAAGGCCACTGGATGCATCCTCAGGTCGGAGCCGTGCCGCCGACGCTCGTGAAGAGCGAACTATCTACGTTCTTTGCTATCTTTGGCATAGAAGTCGGGTTGTAGCCAGGTTGGCACCCATGTTTAGGAAGCGAGGCCGAGGACAGCATAAGGCGGCTGCGGAAACCCATGCGGACGACAGCAGCGGCCTCGCTCCACCGAGCATCGCAGATGTGTGGGCTGGCCTGGCTCTACCTATCGCTTAACAGGTAGAGCTTACCTT
>DATGCC010000544.1:0-8457 GCA_035312345.1 Rhodothermales bacterium | reverse complement strand
GAGGCCGATGGTGGTGATGATCGACAGGCGCGGCGCAATCACATTGGTTGCATCCAGACGGCCACCCAGGCCCACTTCCACTACCGCAAGGTCGGTCTTTTCCTCGGCAAAATACAGGAAGCTGAGCGCGGTCGTCGCCTCGAAGAAGCTTGGCTGCATGGCGTCAAAGAGATCCCGGTAGCGTCCTACGGCATCCCCGAGCCAGGCGTCGGGTGCGGGCACGCCGTCCAGCCGCATGCGTTCCGTAACGTGCAGCAGGTGCGGTGACGTGTGCAACCCTACGCGTTGCCCCGACGCGGTGGCGATGGCGGCCAGCAGCGATGCCGTCGAGCCTTTTCCGTTGGTTCCCGCCACATGTACGCTCGGTATGGCTTCGTGTGGATTGTCCATCGCCGCCATCAGGGCCTGCATACGCTCCAAGCCAGGACGGTATGCCACTGCGCCCTGATCGGTGAAGCGCGGAAGGCTGAGAAGGTAGGTTAGGTTTTCGATTTTCATCTAAAAGTGAGCAATCTGCCGTTCATCGCCGCCGAGGTGGGCCAGGCGGAGGCGGAGCGTGTGTTCGGGCAGCAGTGGTTCGATGTGCTCAGGCCACTCTATGAGACACACGCCGTCGCCGAAGAAATAATCTTCATAGCCCAACTCGAAGAATTCCTCCATGCGTTCGATGCGATAGGCGTCGAAGTGGTAGATCGGGAAATCCACGCCCGCGTATTCGTTGACCAGCGTAAAGGTGGGGCTGGTGACCGATGTGCCGGGCACCCCGAAACCCTCGCAGACGCCTTTGACCAGATGCGTCTTGCCTGCGCCCAGGTCGCCGTAGAGTGCCACGATGTCGCCGGGGGCGAGTGTGGTGGCGAGGCGACGGCCCAGCGCCAGGGTCTCCGCTGCCGATGTTGTGGTGGCTGGCAACGGGATGTCGGTCGTGGAAGGAGGCCACGTCATACTTCAGAATGGGGGAAATGTGGGAGTATGGTTATTGATGTCACAGGCCTGTTATGTGCTGCTTTTCTATGGAACGGGCCGTCTTTGGGGTCCATACGAAGGGATGTAATTCGCAAGCGTAGAACAACGCACGACGGTACACCATGACTACCCCGAACATTCTTTCTACCTCTACCCTTTCTGGCGACAAGGTCATCAACAACACCGGCCAGGACCTGGGTGATATCAAGGACTTTATGGTTGATCTCGATAATGGCCGCATTGTGTACGCGGTGCTGTCCTTCGGCGGTTTCCTGGGCATGGGCGACAAGCTCTTTGCCATTCCGTTCGATGCGCTCGAAGTTGACCTGCAGCGCGAGTGCTTTAAGCTCGATGTGAACAAGGAGATCCTGGAAAATGCGCCGGGCTTCGACGAAGACAACTGGCCCACGCATCCCAACTATGAGTTTATCGATAAGGTGTATACCCACTACGGGTATGAGCCGTATTCCACCCTGCGCGCCAACTGGGGCGAAACCTACGGTCCTACGCCTGAACGGACCGCCAACCGCCAGAGCGTGCTGGAAAACACGACGTTGAACTAGCGCTTTGGCGTTTTCTAACAGGTGGGGCCACCTGCTCTTCGGAGGGGGTGGCCCCGATTTTTTGTCATGCCTGACTGAAAAATGTATCTATAAGTTTGCAAGCTCGTTCCTTTTGATTTACAAGTGTTTGAGAACTGGCAAACAAAATGTGTTTTAGAAACCAACATGTGCATTCTCTGCTTCACTTGGGTACTTCACCTACGTTGCTTCACGCACGCTACTTCTTATCCCCCTTACCCTGATGGCTAGCGGCATGATGTGTTTTCCGGCATATGCGCCCCCTTACCCTGGAAAGAATCATGATACACTCTCAACTCTGCACCCTCTCTGTGTCCGCTACCAGATGCAGCGAGGATGTGTGCAATCAGCAAGGCGAAAAAATCGGCAAGGTCATAAACTTCAGGGTCGACCTTGAGAACAGGTCTATTGCGTACGTCGTGTTGTCCTTTAACGAGGCCTTCGGCATGGGCGATAGCTTGTTTGCACTTCCCTGGCAGGCGCTGAAGGTAGATTCCCGAACCCTCTGCTTTGTGCTTAATGTGGAAGAAGAGGTGCTTCAGAACGCCCCATGCATTAATCCTGATCGGTGGCGGGAGCAATCCGATCAGGATTTTGTCAACCAGATCTACACGCACTATGGCTATGATCCTTTCTACGATGAAACAGGTCACGTTCACCAACAGGCTGGTGTCAAGATTTAGTCAGATGCGGGTGGTTTTCTTTGCAGCGGGTCCTTGCTTTTGGGAGCTAAGCAGCCGAAGCCAGTAGCAGGAAAATTCCGTCCGGTTGGCTACTAATTTACATGTGTTGAAGGGTTGGCAAACCAGATGTCTCGCAGAAACCACAAGCTGTACTAAGCGCTTTCACTTCCAGCGTGCAACGGCGCGCTTCTCAACGTACTCAACATTCCCGCAGTTCTGGAGGTGTGAAGTCATGTCCTATCCCCAAATCCTGTCTACGTCTACCCTGTCCGGCGATAGCGTTCGCAATCCGCAGGGCGAAAACCTCGGTGAGATCAAAGATTTCATGGTTGATCTCGACAATGGCCGCATCGTGTATGCCGTGCTGTCCTTTGGCGGCTTTCTCGGCATGGGCGACAAGCTGTTCGCGCTACCGTGGGATGCCCTCCGGGTAGACACCGCAGAGCATTGCTTTGTGGTCGATGTCTCGAAAGACCTACTCGAAGATGCACCAGGCTTCGACCATGACAACTGGCCGAGCCAGCCTGACCGTGAGTTCATCAACCGCGTTTACACGCACTACGGCTACGATCCGTACTACGACGAGACGGGCCGCATCCGCCAGCGTACCTACACGGAGACGGCAGCCTATTAGCAGATGGGCCTCATACGTGTTCTGGAAAACAGAAGCGGGCGGTTTCTCATAGAGAGGCCGCCCGCTTTTATTATCACCGCCGGTAGAGACGACTCGCCGAGTCGTCTCTGCGGAAACGGTGGCGCTACCGTTTGGGCCGCATCGTGATGACCGGCAGGATCATCTCCTCCATCGACGCGCCGCCGTGCTGCATCGAATCCTTGTAGAGGTTTAGGTAGCGGTGGTAGTTGGTCGGGTAGACGAAGTAATAATCCTCCTTGGCGATGATGTAGTTCGTCGTCATATGGTCCGTGGGCAGGCCGTAGGCTTCCGGGTCTTTGATAAAGATGGCGTGCTTGTCTTCGGCCTTCAGGTTGCGCCCGTACTTGTAGCGTAGCGCTGTAGAGGTGTGGCGGTCGCCGATGACTTTGGTGGCGTGGAGGCTGCGCACGGCTCCATGATCGGTGGTGATGATGACGGTGCAGTCCTCCTGCGCGAGGTCGCGGAAGGCCTGGTAGAGCCACGAGTGCTCGAACCAGGTGCGTGTGAGGGCGCGGTAGGCACGCTCGTCCGGGGCCAGTTCTTTCAGCACATCCGAATCGGCGCGGCTGTGGGCGAGGATGTCCACAAAGTTGACGACGATGGCGCTCAGGTCGCTTTGTACATAGTCTGTAATGTGTTGTGCGAAGGCGCGCCCATCGTCTTTGCCAATGAGCTTTTCGTAGCGCACTCGCACATCGCCGAGGTGGCGGTGCTTGAGCAGGTCCTGGAGGAACGGCTCTTCGTGGCGGTTGCGGCTGTGCTCGTCGTCCTCGCCATCGGCCCAGATCCGTGGATAGCGCCTGGCGATATCGCGAGGCAGGAGGCCACTGAAGATAGCATTGCGCGAATAGGGCGTAGCGGTGGGCAGAATTGAGTAGTGAAACCGCTTCTCCATGTCGAAGAGCGGGTAGAGCAGCTTCTCAAACTCCAGCCACTGGTCGTAGCGCATACAGTCGATCACGAAGAAAATGACCGGGCGCTTTTGCTCCAACGCTGGCAGCACGAAGGTCGGAATCACCTCGTGCGAGAGGACGGGGCGGTCGTCGTCTTCGCCATTATCCACCTCGGCGATCCAGTCTTCGTACTGGTCTTCGATGAAGCGGCCAAACGTGCGGTTGGCTTCCTGGTACTGGTCTTCGAGGATCTGCCGGGCGTTTTCATCGCCTTCCAGCGCGAGGTCGTAGCGCAGCAGTTCCTGATAGATGTCCACCCACTCGTCGTGGTCGAGCGGGTTCATCAGCGCCATCGTGATCTGGTTGAAGCGTTGGAGGTAATCCTGCGACACTTTCTCGGTGCGCAGGCGGGCGCGGTCGAGCAGGCGCTTGATCGTCAGCAGGATCTGGCTGGGGTTGACGGGCTTGGTGAGGTAGTCGCTGATCTGACCGCCGAGGGCTTCTTCCATCAGGTGCTCTTCCTCGCTCTTGGTCACCATCACCACCGGCACCTCGGGCGAGGAGCGCTTGATCTCGGCGAGGGTTTGCAGGCCGTCCATGCCGGGCATCTGCTCGTCGAGCAACACCACATCGTAGCGGTTTTCTTTGACTTTCTCGACAGCGTCGTTGCCGTTGGAGACGCTGGTTACGTCGTAGCCTTTCGTCTCCAGAAACAGGATGTGCGGGCGGAGCAGGTCGATTTCGTCGTCGGCCCAGAGAATGCGCGGGGTGGTCATAAGGGTTGCTGGTTCTTGGTTGCTGGTGTCTGGTTGGTGCGCATCGGTCATACAAGAAGCTGTATACGTCTTACACAGTAACAAGGCACCAAGCGTTCTCCTCTGATGATGAGCAAGAAACCAAGAACAAAAATGAACCTGCAACCTAACTACTGGGCTGCCAGATGTACTCGCCCTGCTTGTTGATATAGCCGTATTTTTCGTCCACCTTCACGAGGGCAAGGCCATCGGTGAAGTCCCAGGCCAGATCATACTGGGGTTGGATGACCATGTCGCCCTGCATATTGATGAAGCCCCATTTGCCACCCGTACGGACGCGGGCCATGCCGTCGGAGAAGTACCACGCCTGGTCGTAGCGTGGGTCGATGACCACCTGGCCCTGTTTGTTCATGTAGCCATAGCGGTCGCCCATCTTGACGAGGCCAAACTCGCGGGGCTGGTACTCGTCGCCTTCAATGAGGTCGGGGTCGAGGTCGAACTGGGCTTCGACCACCATTTCGCCTTCTTTGTCGATAAACCCCCACTTTTCGTCGATCTGCACGGGCGCGAGGCCCTCCGAGAAATACCATGCATCTTCGAACTGCGGCTCGATGACCATGTCGCCGCTGGCGTCGATGTAGCCATATTGCCCGCCGATGCTGACGAGTGCCAGCCCTTCCGAAAAAGCCCACGCCTTGTCGAAGCGAGGCTCGATGACGACGGTGCCCTTGGCATTGATGAAGCCCCAGGTGCCGCTCTGTTGGATGGGGAAGAGGCGCTCGCTGGTGGCCGGTTCTGCTTCGGAGGCAGGCTGTTGGCATGCAGCCACCCCCAGGGCGGCAACGAAGAACAGAAGCAAAAAAAGCCGGTACATAGGCATCTGAGAGGAATGGTTGCGTAGGCAGGGAGGCACTTGTTGCGCCTTATCTGTACCCGCAGACTGCTCGAAAGTTTGACCCATTCAATGCGTGAACGTATGGCATTTGGGAAAGGATGGTAATACCCATGAACCCGGCTGCAAAAAGAACGAGGCACGCTTATTCTACAATCCATTGTGCACCTTTACGTAACTGCCACCGCAGATCTGCGATCTGTTTCTACCACAGATTGAGGTCGTGGTGTGCTGTTTGACTGATGGTGAAAACCGTCCCCTCTCGCTCCTCCTGCTTCTCTATTCATACCCCATCACAAACCCCATTACCTCATTATGCTCTGGAACGGGCTTTCACGCTACAAAGACCTCGGCATGCTCATCCTGCGCCTCGGCGTAGGATTGGGCTATGCGTTCATCCACGGATGGGGAAAAATATCAGGTGGCCCGGAGCGGTGGGCAGGGATCGGGGAAGCGATGGGGACGTTCGGCATCACCTTTGGCTACACCTTCTGGGGTTTTATGGCAAGCTTTGCCGAGTTCGTTGGCGGCTTGCTGTTTGCTTTTGGTCTGTTCTTCCGCTCAATGTGTGCGTTGTTGGCCTTCACCATGCTCGTCGCAACCACCAATCACCTCGCCAGCGGCGATAGCTGGCGGGGTGCTGCCCATGCGCTCAAGATGATGTTTGTCTTTACGGGTATGCTCTTCATCGGCCCCGGCAAATACAGCGTTGATGCCATGCTGGTCGGCGCTCGAAGGTATAATCGGTGAACGTTATTCTTCCACTTCTACTTCAATAGTGGCCGTGTCTAGCGTTTTGCGATTGGCTTTGAATTCGAACTGAAGCTCCCAGTCGCCGATACCTTCGGGGACCTCGACGGTCTCTTTGAAGGTGTAGGTTTCACCCGGCGGCACATCGGAGCGTAGCGTGATTTCGAACGAAAAATCTTTGCGCTGGACTTTGTAATCACGGGGCGATTCCTCCACGCTCGCTACCAGTTCGCAGCGGTTCTTGAAAAGAAACTCAGTGCCGGTGTTTTCGACGGTCACTTCGATCTTAGCATTGCGACCTGCCGTCAGCCGGGGGCTGGTTCGTCCATCTATTTTCACGCGGTCGATTTCGGCGTGGACTTCGCCGAGGATCATAAACTCCTCGGTGGCGCTGTCGGTGAGGTCACCCTGGTGCTTCAACTCCCATTTCAATTCCCACTCACCTGCCGCTTCCGGGGCTGTGAAGGGCAGCGAGAAGGTGTGGGTGCGGCCCGGCGGCAGTTCTTCGTCCAGCGTCTCTTCGCAGGCGAAATCCTTTGATGAAGGACGGTAGTGCTTGGGATGTTCTTCGATAGAACAGGTCAATACCCACTCGTCGGGTTGCAGCGTTATCTTGCCTGTGTTCTTTATGGTGACACGGGCGTTCTGCCGGGCTTTTACTTCGCGGAAATCACGGATGGAGACCCGGTCGATGCTGGCCATTGGTGGGCCAAGGTCTTCTACCGACCGCATATATTGCTTTTTCAGATCCTCGAAGTATTCGGCAGCGGCGCGGGCATATTCATAGCCATAGGCTTTCAGCCCCTGCACCCGAACGACCATCGTGCCCTCGTAGATGGGTTGGGCGGTATCAACATACGAGTCATAGGTTTTTTCAAAGGTGGTGAGGGCCTTCCGCAGGTTGCCTTCCCAGGTCCGTTCGTGTTTCACGAAGACGCCCGACTGGTCCGGGTCGATGTCTTTGTTTTGGAGCGTCGAGAGACGAGCGTCGTATTTTTCGCGCTCCACCCGGTCCGTCATCCGTTTCACATCACCCTGCACTTTGACCAATAACTGTTGCAGAGCCATCGCGGTTGGCGATACTTCCTTGTCGTATTGCTCCTGCATTTCGGGCGGGAGACCACTTGGCATGCTGGGCAGCGGCGTGCCAGCCAAACTTGCCAGCAGCTTGATGCTTTTCTCCAGCGTCGTGGCCAAGCTTTTGGCATTTGTCCGGGCCGATTCTGCTTCCCGGAGGTACTCTGTATCGATAGCGTTTGTCAGGTCGACTAGATCATCGTGCAGTCCGATGAGGTCGTAGCCGATGCTGCTAACATTATTCCAGGCTTTGACTTCGTCTTCGTACCAGTCCATCACCTCGTCGGGCAGTTCATCGGCGTCATCGTTGGTTTCCTGGTGGGTGTCCAGCGCGTTCCGGTATGCCTGGTGTAGTTTGCCAAGCACATCCGAGCAGGCTTTCTCCCAGTTGTTCTCGTCGTAATTATCGACCTTGCCCTCGGTCCATGAATCCAGATTGCGAAGCGTGCTGGTGCTCGTGCTGAAATACGGCTCGAATTCGTCTTTGAGATCATCGTAGCCGTCGGGAAATTTGGCCTCTTCGGCCGGGCCTGCGGCGGCAGGGGGCGCTATCAGAAGAAGCAGGAGCAAGGCAAGTATGGTCGTCCAGGCGAGACGTAGCGAAGTGGAATAGTTGAACGTAGTCATGGTCTCCAGGAGAAATAGGTATTCAAGTCAGGCGCGTAAGGAGCAGCGAAACATGCACTATTGTTGCCAGATCTGGCTGGCCTGCACGCCGTAGGCGCTGGCCTCGCCCTCGGCAAAGGGCAGACCACCCGCTTCCACATCCATGGCGGTGCCATACCCTTCGATGTAGTGATCGGCGTACGGGTCTTCCTCATCGATCTCGACATAGAGGAGTTGATCCACCGCGAAGCCAGGGTCCATCACCACGTTGTCTTCCATCCGGTAGCCGAAGTCGTCTTCGATGGTTTCGAGGTCGAGCACCATGTAGCGTGGGTTGGCTCCGAACTTGCCCACGATGACACCGTCGCCATCGCCTTCGGCTCCGAAGAGCATGCCGTTCTGGAAGAAGAGGTTGCTACGGAAGGTCAGCTTGGGCATCCGATCCTCCGTCCAGTCGTGCTGGAATGCACCGCCCACGTTGTAGGCAAAGACGTTGCCCTCGATGACCACGTTCTGGGCACCGCCGCTGTGGTACAGCCCGATGGCGCTCACATTGCTGGAGGTGGGGTCGGGGTTGTAGGGCCAGTTCGAGACGACCG